>JBEITQ010000035.1:0-11532 GCA_040374835.1 Phycisphaeraceae bacterium
CCGACCCCTTCGCGCAGCTGCCGCCGGACGCCGCCGACCACCCGCGCCCGTGGAGCGAGGCGGCGTGGTCGCCGGCGGTCGATGCCGCGCTCCGCGCGCTCCACGACGACATGGCCGCGGCCACCGCGGCGCTCGGCCCGCGCTGCGACGCGAGCGGCCGCTGCTGCAACTTCGAGGCCTGGGGCCACCGCCTCTACGCCACGGGCCTGGAGACCGCCTGGTGCCTGCGCGGGCTGGGCACCGTGCCGGGCCGCGACGCCGTGCTCGCCGCCTGGGGACGCGGCGACTGCCCGTTCCTGGCGGGCCGCCGCTGCGGCGCGCACGCCTGGCGCCCGATCGGGTGCCGCGCCTACTTCTGCGACCCCCGGGCCGCCGGCTGGCAGGAAGCGCTCTCCGAGCGCATCCTCGCGCGCCTGCGCGACGTCCACGAGGCGCACGGCGTGCCCTACCGCTACGGCGAGTGGCGGACCATGCTCGCCCACTTCGCGGCCTGAGCGGGCACGCGTAGACTCGTGCGGTTCCCGATGCCGACCGCCGAAGACCACATCCGATCGGTCGCCTTCGTCAGCCTCGGCTGCCCGAAGAACCTCGTCGACAGCGAGAAGATGCTGGGGGTCCTCGGCCAGGGGGGCCTGAAGCTCGTCTCGGACCACGACGCCGCGGACGCGATCGTCATCAACACCTGCGGCTTCCTCGAGGCCTCCAAGGACGAGAGCCTCGACGTGATCCACGAGGCGCTCGAGCGCAAGCGCGCGGGCAAGGTGAAGCGGGTCGTGGTCGCCGGCTGCCTGGTGCAGCGCCACCGCGCCCGCATGCTCGAGTGGGCGCCCGGGATCGACGCGATGATCGGCGTCTTCGACCGCGACCACGTCATGGACGCCGTGCGCGGCCCGGCGGCGCGCGCCGCCAACGCCGGGCCGGGCGCCGGCACCGACGGCCCGCGCTACTGGATCGCCGGCAACGCCCTGCAGGCGGCCGCCGAGCGCGGCATGCAGGTCGCGGGCCTGACGGTCAACGGCAAGGACGGCCGCGGCATCGGCTACTTCGAGGACGACTCGAACCGGTTCCGCCTGACGCCGCGCCACTGGGCCTACCTGCGCGTCAGCGAGGGGTGCAACCAGCGCTGCGCCTTCTGCACCATCCCCTCGATCCGCGGCAAGATGCGCTCGAAGCCCGTCGAGACGATCGTCTCGGAGGCGAGGGCGCTCCTCGCCGACGGCGCGTTCGAGCTGAACCTGATCGGCCAGGACACCACGAGCTTCGGCGACGACATCGGCTACGGCGAGGGGCTCGTGGGCATGCTCACGGCCGTCGACCGCGCGGTCGCCGAGCACGGCGCCGGCTGGGTGCGGCTGATGTACGCCTACCCCTCGAACTTCACCGACGAGATGATCGACGCGATCGCGCGCCTCGAGCACGTGGTCAAGTACGTCGACATGCCGCTGCAGCACATGAGCGACCGCATGCTCGGGGCGATGCGGCGCCACACCTCGAAGGCGCAGCAGGCAACGCTCCTCGAGCGCCTGCGCGAGCGCGTGCCGGGCATGGCGATCCGCACGACCTTCATCACCGGCTTCCCCGGCGAGACCGCCGAGGACCATGCCGAGCTGCTCGACTTCGTCCGCGACTTCGGATTCGACGCGATGGGCGTCTTCCGCTACTCGCGCGAGGACGGGACGCCCGCCGGCACCATGGACGCCGACCCGGCGCTGCACGTCCCGGAAGAGGTGAAGCTCGAGCGCGAGCGCGAGCTCATGCTCGCCCAGCAGGAGATCGCCTTCGAGGCGGCCGCCTTCCAGGCCGAGCAGCGCACCCAGTTCGACGTGCTCGTCGACGGACCTGCCGCCGGCGGCACCGTCGGGCGCCGCACCGCGGGGGTCGGCGACGGCGGCACGCTCCACGTCGGCCGCTGCTACCACCAGGCGCCGCAGATCGACGCGCTGACCTACGTCCTGTCGCGCGAGCCGCTCGCGCCCGGAGAGCTCGTCCGGTGCACCGCGGTCGCAAGCGACGGCTACGACCTCGTGGCCCAGCCCACCTCCGACATCGAGCGCAAGGTGGTGCTGCCGGTGCTCGGCCGCTGAGCGCCGCGGCCTATCCTCCTTCCATGCGCATCCGCCCGGCCGCCGCCCTGCCGCTCCTTGCCCTGGCCCTCGCGCTGCCGGCGCCGGCCGGGCAGAACGCCAAGCAGGTGCGCGAGGCGCCGATGGACTTCGACCCGGCCAAGCCGGAGCGGATCGAGGGCTGGTGGTCGAACGGGCAGGAACTGATGCGCCTCGACCCAAACGGCGCCTACCGCATGTGGCTCACCCAGGACCGCTTCAAGCGGCCGGTCGAGGTGGGTGCCTGGCGGCGCACCAACTACGTGTTCTTCGACCTCGAGCCCTACCGCGCCAAGCCGGGAACGCGCATCCGCGTCAACCTGCAGAAGGACGCCGGGCTCACCGAGCTCGTGCGCGAGGGCATGGCCGACTTCCGCTGGCTGCCGGGGCCGCCGCACGTGATCGCCGACGACATGCTCGGCGCGTGGGTGTCGCCATCGGAGCAGCTCCTGATCCTGGACAGCGGCCGCTACGAGTGGCGCCGGACGGTCGCGACGACCGGCATCACCGAGCACTCGGGCGTCTGGGACTCAGACAACGACGTGCTGGTGCTCGGGCCCGACTCGCCCGCCATCGACACCATCCGCCTGCGGCTCGTGCGCGAGAAGGAGGGAACGCTCGCGCTGGAGAGCGCCTCCGGACGGCTGATGCACGCGCCCGCCGCGCCCGAGCCCGTCGCGTCGCCGACGCCGGGAATCGGCGCGCCGACCGGCACCTCGGGCGGCGCCCCCGCGCCCGCGCCTGCCGGAACCGCGCCGCCTCCCGCCCCGCCGACCGCCCCGCGGCATGGCTGAGCGCGCGTGGCTGCCGCGCTTCCATGACCCGGCGCTGCGGCTGCCGCTGCGCGAGCAGGTCGAGATGCACTGGGACGCCAACATGCGCATGCTGCGCGACTGGCGCGCGTGCTGGCACTTCACGTGGATTTCCCTGCTTCCGGTCCCGATCATGTGCGCGGCGATCCTGATCCCGCCGGCCATGGCGTTCACGCCGTCGGCGCGAGCGGGGCTCGTCGCCGGCATCGCGCTCCTGGTCGTCTACGTGCCGCTCCAGCACTGGGCGTTCTGGGTGGCGATGCGGCGCAGCTACATCCCCTTCGTCCGCGCCGCGCTCTGCGCCCGCGGCCACCACACCTGCGTCGCGTGCGGGCACCTGCTGGGGCCGGAACCCCCGCCTGCCTGCCCCGAATGCGGCTCGGCATCCCCCCGGCCGCGCTAGACTTCGGGACTTTCCCGTGCGCATCCGCAACTTCTCCATCATCGCCCACATCGACCACGGCAAGAGCACGCTGGCCGATCGGCTGCTGCAGGCCACGAAGGCGGTGAGCGACCGCGAGGCGCGGGCGCAGCTCCTGGACTCGATGGACCTCGAGCGCGAGCGCGGCATCACCATCAAGGCCTCCGCCGTCACGGTCACCCACCGCTACCGCGGCGAGGACTACGAGCTCAACTTCATCGACACGCCGGGGCACGTCGACTTCACCTACGAGGTCAGCCGCGCGCTCAAGGCGTGCGAGGGCGCCGTGCTGGTGGTCGACAGCACCCAGGGCGTGCAGGCGCAGACGGTCGCCAACGCCTACCTCGCCGTCTCCAACGACCTGACGCTGATCCCGGTCATCAACAAGATCGACCTCCCGGCGGCCAACCCGGACAAGGTGGCCATGGAGGTCGAGCAGGTGTTCGGCCTGCCCGCCGAGGACTGCCTCCAGGTCAGCGCCAAGAGCGGCAAGGGGATCAACGAGCTGCTCGACCGGATCGTCGAGAAGCTCCCCTCCCCGCCCCAGCAGCGGATGCCCCAGCTGCGGGCGCTGATCTTCGACTGCAAGTACGACGAGTACCGCGGCGTCGTCGTCTACATCCGGGTCTTCGACGGGCGCATCCGCGTCGGCGACAAGATCCGCATGATGGGCTCGGGGCGCACCTTCAACGTCATCGACCTCGGCCGCAACACGCCCTTCCCGCAGAAGATGAAGGAGCTCAACTTCGCGCAGGTGGGCTACCTGTGCGCGAGCATCAAGAGCCTCGCGGACGTGCGGGTCGGCGACACCGTCACCCTCGAGAACGACCCTGCCCCGGAGCCGCTGCCCGGCTACGAGGAGCCGAAGCAGATGGTGTTCTGCGACTTCTACCCCGCCACCGACGAGGAGGGCACGGGCAAGCGCGCGGACTTCGAGGCCCTGCGCGAGGCGATCGAGAAGCTCCACATCAACGACGCCAGCTTCACCTACGAGACCCAGCACTCCGAGGCGCTCGGCTTCGGGTTCCGCTGCGGGTTCCTGGGGCTGCTCCACATGGACATCGTGCAGGAGCGGCTCGAGCGCGAGGGCAACGTCAGCATCGTGCAGACCGCGCCGACGGTGAGCTACCGCGTGGTCCTGCACGACGGCACCGAGCTCGAGATCCACAACCCCGCCGACCTTCCCGACATGGGCACGGTCCTCGAGGTGCGCGAGCCGATCGTCAAGATCGAGATCATCTGCCCGAACGACAACATCGGCGACCTGATGAAGCTCTGCGACGCGCGCCGCGGCCTCTTCCAGAGCCAGGTGGCGATCGGCGAGGACCGCCAGATGCTCGTCTACGAGCTGCCGCTCGCCGAGATCATCTACGACTTCTACGACAAGCTGAAGAGCGTCACGCGCGGCTACGGCACCATGGACTACGAGATCACCTCGTACCGCACCGACAACCTGGTGAAGGTGCAGATCCTGGTGAACGGCGACGCGGTCGAGGCGCTCGCCCTCATCTGCCACCGCGACTTCGCGGAGCACCGCAGCCGGCAGATCCTGCAGAAGCTCAAGGAGCAGATCGACCGCCACCAGTTCGAGATCCCGCTGCAGGCGGCGATCGGCGGCAAGATCATCGCCCGCGAGAGCATCAAGTCGATGCGCAAGAACGTCATCGCCAAGTGCTACGGCGGCGACGTGAGCCGCAAGCGCAAGCTCCTCGAGAAGCAGAAGGCCGGCAAGAAGCGCATGAAGCAGATCGGCACCGTGTCGATCCCGCAGGAGGCCTTCATGGCCATCCTCGACCAGGGCGACTGAGCCGGGCGCCCGGCTACGATCCGGGGAATGAACACGCTCGCCCGCCGCGCCCTCCCCGCCGCCATCGCCGCCGCCGCGGCCGTCGCCCTGCTCGCCGGCACCCGGCCGGCGGACGACGTCAAGCTCCGCATGGTCGACGGGCACGTGGCCTTCGGCGAGCAGCCGACCGCGCGCATCTGGTCGGTGGGCGCGGTCAACAGCGACAAGGTGATGAAGCTCCTGCTGCGCAGCGAGCGCTTCGAGGAGGAGCGCAAGCGCCTCGAGGAGGCCGCCAAGGGCAAGGACGAGGAGTTCCGCAAGCGCTTCCAGGAGCTCGAGGCCAAGTACAAGGACCTCGACCCCAAGAGCCCCGACTTCGAGGCCGGCCGCGCCGAGGTCGAGTCCTTCTTCAAGGAGGTCGAGGCCTTCCGCAAGGAGACCGGCGACAGCCTGGGCAAGCTGCAGGCCGAGCAGATCGAGAAGGCCTACCGCGAGATGACCGCGGCGGTCGACGTGGTCGGCGAGCGCGCCAAGGTGGACCTGGTGCTCCGCTTCGTCCCCACGGCGCAGCCCTTCGACGTCTCGAGCCCGGCCGACGCCATGCTCCAGGTGCAGGTGCGCACCTTCCTGCGCTACCCCGAGTCCGTGGACATCACCGCCGAGGTGATGAAGGAACTCTCGCTCAAGGACGAGTGACCGCGGCCGCGCCGAGCGCGCGCACCACCTCGGCCGCCAGCCGGCGCCCCGCCTCCGCGGCGGGCGGGCACCGCTCGCCCAGTTCCGCGCGCATGCTGGTCACCTCGCGGCCGTGCAGGCCGCACGGCACGATCAGCCCGAAGTGCGACAGGTCCGGCGCGACGTTGAGCGCCATGCCGTGCATCGTCACCCCACGCGAGACGCGCACGCCGATCGCCGCCACCTTGCGCGCCGGCCGCGCCGCCGCTTCCGTCCAGACGCCGGTCGCCCCCTGCTCGCGGCCGCAGCGCAGCCCCCAGGCGGCGCAGGTCTCGATCGCCGCCTGCTCGAGCGCGCGGATGTAGGCGTGGATCCCGAGGCCGAGCCGCTGCAGGTCGACGATCGGGTAGACGACCGCCTGCCCCGGCCCGTGGTAGGTGACGTCCCCGCCGCGGTCCGTGTCGCAGCGCTCGACGCCGGCGGCCGCCAGGGCCTCGTCCCCCGCCAGCACGTGCGACGCCGCGTCGGGCCGGCGCGTCACGGTGATCGTCGGCGGGTGCTCGACGAGCAGCACGCGGTGCGCCACGCCGGCCGCGCGGCCCGCCAGCACCTCGGCGTGGTGGGCGCGCTGCAGCTCGAGCGCGGCGCCGTAGGCCATCGCGCCGAGCTCCACGACGGCAAATCGCTCGGAATCCGGGGAATCCACCGCTTCCCAAGGTAGCGCGCTCCGGGGCGGTCCATACACTCGAAGCATGCAGGACCACCCGCATGGCGCCCCGCGGGGAATCCGGATCCATCCGAGCGCGACCGTCCACCCCGGCGCGATCCTCGACGGCGACGTCGAGGTGGGCGCCGGATGCACGATCGGACCGGGCTGCCTGGTGCTCGGCACCGCGGGCCCCGTGACGATCGCCGACGGCTGCACCCTGATCGCCAACGTGACGCTCAACGGGCCGATCGCCATCGGCCGGGAGAACGTGATCTACCCGAACGCCTGCCTCGGCTTCGCGCCGCAGGACCTCGGCTTCGATGCCTCCAAGGGCGGGTCCGGCTGCGTGATCGGCGACCAAAACGTGTTCCGCGAGGGTGCCACGGTCCACCGCGGCAAGACCGCCGCGCCGACGCGGATCGGCAGCGGCACGCACTGGATGGCCAACTCCCACCTCGGCCACGACGGCGAGGTGAGCGACGGCTGCACGATCGGCGCCGGCTCGGTGCTCGGCGGGCACGTCCACCTCGAGCGTGACGTGACGATCGGCGCGATGTGCGCGCTGCACCAGTTCGCGCGTGCGGGCCACGGATCGGTCGTGACCGACACCGCCGGGTTCTCCACCGGCCTGCCGCCCTGGTTCGTGTGCACGTCGATCAACGCCGCGACGTCGGTGAACCTCGACGGCCTCGAGCGCGCGGGCGCCACGGACCGGGTGGTGGCCTCGGTGCAGTGGGTCTTCGACGCCCTCTACCACGCCGACTGCGCGCCGCAGCAGGCCATCCCCGCGCTCGAGGAACGGCGGGAGGACGCGGTGGTCGCCGACTACCTCCGGTTCCTGTCGTCCGCCACGCGCGGCATCTGCCACGGTGCCGGCCGCGCCAACCGCGACGACCGCTGGGATGCGCCGGGCGCCGCCGGCGCGCGCGCCGCCAATACACTCTCGGCATGAGCCTGACCGCGCGTTCCTCGCCCTCCGGCACGAGGATCCACCCCAGCGCCACCGTCCATCCCGCGGCGACCGTGGAGGGCGACGTCGAGATCGGCCCCGACACCGTCGTCGGCCCCGGCTGCATCGTGCTCGGCACGGTGGGCCCGGTGCGCATCGGCACCGGCTGCAGCCTCGTCGCGCGCGCGGTCGTCAACGGCCCCATCAGCCTCGGCGACGGCAACGTGCTCTACCCGAACGCGTGCCTCGGATTCGCGCCGCAGGACCTCGGGTTCGACCCGAACGCCGCGGGGCCGGGCTGCGTCATCGGCAACCGCAACGTCTTCCGAGAGGGCGCCACGATCCACCGCGGCAAGGGCGACCAGCCCACCCGCGTCGGCGACTCCAACTACTGGATGACCAACACCCACCTCGGCCACGACGGCGTGGTCGGGAACAACTGCATCTTTGCCTCCGGGTGCGTCCTGGCCGGCCACGTCGAGGTCCAGGACCGGGTCATCATCGGCGGCTGCACCGCGATCCACCGGTTCGTCCGCCTCGGCCGCGGGTGCTTCGTCAGCGGCGCGCTCGGCCTTGGGCTCGACCTGCCGCCCTGGTTCACCGCCACCGCCAACAACCTCGTGGCGAGCGTCAACCTCGTGGGCCTGCGCCGCTCGGGTGCCGGCCGCGAGGCGATCGAAGCCGTGCGCTGGGCCTTCAAGACGATCTACCGCAGCGGCTTCACGCCGCAGCAGGCGATCCCGCTGCTCGAGGAACGCATCGCCGAGCCCGCCATCGCCGAGTGCGTGGCCTTCATGCGCGCCACCAAGCGCGGCATCTGCCACGGCGTCGGCCGCGCCGCCCGCGGGACGGCCGCGGGCGCGGCGGACGAGTGAGCGGCGCCGGCATGCGCGTCTGCGTGCTGGGCTCGGGAAGCTCCGGCAACTGCACCCTGGTCGAGGGGCCCGCGGGCATCGTCCTGCTCGACGTCGGCTTCTCGCCGCGCGAGACGCGCCGGCGCATGGAATCCGCCGGCTTCCGGCCGTCGGAGGTCCGCGCCGTCGTCCTGACCCACCCCGACTCCGACCACCTGCACTCGGGCTGGACGCGCGCGCTGGGCGGCCTGGCGGGACCGCGGCTCGTCGTCCGCCCGCGCCACGCCGGGGCCGTCGCGTCGATGGGCTACCTGCCCGCGTGGGTCGACGAGGAGGCCGGCGCCTTCGAGCGCTGCGGCCTGTCCTTCGAGGCGTTCCCGCTGCCGCACGACTCGCTCGGGTCGACCGCCTTCCGCATCCGCGACGGCACGCGCGTCGCCGCGCACGCCACCGACTGCGGGCGCGCCACCCGCGGGCTCGCGGAGTTCCTCGCGGGCGCGGACGTCCTGATGCTCGAGAGCAACTACGACCCGCCCATGCAGCGCGCCTCGGGGCGGTCGCCGTACCTCATCGACCGGATCATGGGCGGAAACGGCCACCTCTCCAACGAGCAGGCGCTGTCGCTTGCCGCCGAGGTCGACCGCCTGCACCCGCTCGGCGCCGTGGTGCTGCTGCACCTCTCGCGGCAGTGCAACTGCCCGTCGATCGTCGAGCGGCTGTGGACGGAACGGGCCCCGGCGCTCGCCCCCCGGCTCGTCGTCTCGGGCCAGCACGCGCCCACCCGGCCCGTCGAGGTGGCCGCACGCGCCGAGCACGCCACGCTGTTCGACGCGTGAGCGCACGGATGCCCTGATCCCACGCGCCTGCCGCGCGGGCGGGGCCGCTACGCTCTCCCCCTCGGACCCATGGGCGACCGCCTCACACACGAATGCGGCCTGGCCATGATCCGGCTCCTCAAGCCGATCGAGTGGTTCCAGTCCGAGCTCGGCGACCCGCTGTGGCCGCTGCGCCGCCTGTACCTCCTCATGGAGAAGCAGCACAACCGCGGGCAGGACGGCGCCGGCATCGCGGTCGTCCGCCGCGGCATGCCCCCGGGCGACCAGTTCATCGACCGCCTGAGGAGCGCCAAGCGCTCGCCCGTCGAGCGCATCTTCGCCAAGGCCCTGGGCCCCGCGCAGCGGCTCGGCGCCGACGAGCTGCGCCGCATGCACCCGCTCGAGCTGAAGCGGCGACTGCCGTTCCTCGGCGAGGTGCTGCTCGGGCACCTCCGCTACGGCACCCACTCCGGCGACGGCACCGACCTCTGCCACCCCTACCTGCGCCGCGGCAGCGTCGCCAGCCGCAACCTCGCGCTGGCGGGGAACTTCAACCTGACCAACGCGCCCGAGCTCTTCGACCGCCTCGTCTCCTACGGGATCCACCCGATCGGAGACGCCGACACCGGCGTGGTGCTCGAGAAGATCGGGCATTCCCTCGACCGCGAGCACGACTTCCTCGCGTCGACCTCCGGTCCCGGCAGCTTCCGCAACCTCGACGGCGACGAGCTCGCGCAGGAGGTGTCGCGCCAGATCGACCTGCCGCGCGTGCTGCGCACCGCGGAATCCTTCGACGGCGGCTTCGTGCTCGGCGGCATGCTCGGCAACGGCGACGCCTTCGTCCTGCGCGACGCGTCCGGCATCCGCCCGGCGTTCTGGGTGCGCACGCCCGAGGCCATCGCGGTGGCGAGCGAGCGCCCGGCGCTCGCCGCGGCCTTCGGCATCGCGCCCCGCGACGTCGAGGAGCTGCCGCCCGGCCACGTCCTGGCGATGAAGGCCGACGGCACGCACGCGGTCACGCGCGTCCTCGGGCCCGCGCCCGAGCGGCAGTGCACCTTCGAGCGCATCTACTTCAGCCGCGGCAACGACCCGGACATCTACGAGGAACGCAAGGCGCTCGGCCGCGAGCTGGCGCGCCGGGTCCTCGACGCGGTCGAGTGGGACATCGAGCGCACCGTCTTCGGCTACATCCCCAACACCAGCGAGACCGCCTACCTCGGGCTGCTGCAGGAGCTCGAGCGCCTCGTGGCCGAGCGGTCCGCGGAACGGATGTGCGGGCTGCTCCGCGCGGGCACGCTGAGCGAGGACGACATCCGGCGGCTCGCGTACCCGCGCATCCGTGCCGAGAAGGTGGCCACCAAGGACCAGAAGCTGCGGACCTTCATCACCTCCGACAGCGCGCGCAAGGACCTCGTCAGCCACGTCTACGACATCACGCGCGGCACCGTCCGCCCGGGCGACACCCTCGTGGTCGTCGACGACTCGATCGTGCGCGGCACCACGCTGCGCGACTCGGTGGTGACGATGCTCTCCCGCCTCGAGCCCGGCCGCGTCGTGATCGCCAGCAGCGCCCCGCCCATCAAGTACCCCGACTGCTACGGGATCGACATGAGCCAGCTCGGGCGCTTCATCGCCTTCGAGGCCGCGGTGGCGCTCCTCGCCGAGACCGGCAGGCAGTCCGTCGTGGCGGAGGTCGAGGAGCGCTGCCGCGCGCAGGCGCACCTCCCGCCCGAGCGGATGCGCAACGAGGTCCGTGCCATCTACGAGCCGTTCCGCCTCGACGAGATCGGCGCCAAGGTGGGCGAGCTGATCCGCGCGCCGGGGCTGCCCTGGCGCGGGCGTCTCGACGTCCTCTACCAGTCCGTCGAGGGCTTGCGCGCCGCGATGCCCCGCTTCACGGGCGACTGGTACTTCACCGGCGACTACCCGACGCCCGGCGGGCTCAAGGTGCTCAACACCGCGTTCCTGCGCTGGCGCGCGGGCGACGAGCGCCGCGCGTACTGAACGCGTCCGAGAATCCCGGTGCCCCGGGGCCGCCCGCGCCGCTTCCGGTCGTTGCGAAGCACGGCGGATTGTGGTCTACTTCTCCGTTCCCCTCCGCAGGCGCGGAGGCCCGCCGGACCCGGTGTCCGGCAGCACTGCAGGCAAGAGAATCCAGGTCCACGAATGGCTCGCTATCTCGGTCCCAAGGTCAAGCTCTCCCGTCGCGTCGGCGTGCCGATCGCCGACCTCCCCAAGCACACCGCCAAGCGGGCGCTGACGCCCCCCGGGCCGCACGGCCTGCGCGGCAAGCGGGCGAAGCCCTACGGGATCCGCAAGGACGAGAAGCAGAAGCTGCGCTACCACTACAACGTGCTCGAGCGCCAGTTCCGCCGCTACATGGAAGAGGCCGGCCGCACCAAGGGCAAC
>JBEITQ010000031.1:0-12073 GCA_040374835.1 Phycisphaeraceae bacterium
CCGAGCCGGACCTCGAGCCGCTCGCCGACGGTCATGCGCCCGCGGCGCGGCGCGCGGTCCGCCCGCTCCGCGTCCTCGCCGGACTGCGGCGAGACCTCGATCACCAGGATGCCGCCCGCGGCACGCTCGGGCGACGAGCACCCGCCCGCCAGCAGCATCGACGCGGCGACCCCGGCAGCGAGGGCGGCGCGGCCGGCCGTCAGCACGCGGCGACCGCCTGCTTGATCGCGTCGAAGTCGACCTGCTGGCCGGCCTCGGCGTTCACCTTCGCGTAGGCCACCTTGCCCTTGGCGTCGATCACGAACGCCGCGCGCTTGCCGACCCCGCGGAGGCCCATCAGGTCCTCGAAGAGCGCCCCGTACGTGCGGCTCACGTCCTTGTTGAAGTCGGACAGCAGCTCGAACGGCAGCTTCAGGTCCTCCTTGAACTTGGCGGTCACGAACGGGCTGTCCACCGAGATGCCGTAGACGGTGCAGCCGAGCGACGACCACTTCGACCAGTCGTCGCGGAAGGTGCACATCTCGGTGTGGCACACCGGGCTGTAGGCCAGGGGGAAGAAGAGGAGCACGACCTTGCGGGTGCCGAAGTCGGCGCCGACGTCGACGACGTGGCCGGGGCGGGCGGGAAGCTTGAACGCGGGGGCGGCGGAGCCGACGGCGACGGACATGGCGCGGGGTCTCGGAGGGCTGGAACCGGATCAGTCCCCGCAGCCACGGCGGCTGCGAGTCCGAGAAGTATATCCCTGCAGCGGTCTGCAGGCTCGTCCGATCACCTTGTGCATGAGTTTCGTATGGTCAGGGCCAGAACTGGCCGACGCCCCGACCAGGCACCGCATGCCGAACCCCGATCCGGACCACATGTCCCGCCTGCGCCGATGGTCCGCCGCGATGGCGGCCGCGGTGTCGGCGTCGCTGGCGGCACCCTCGTCCGGCCAGACCTGCGCGACGCCGGTGGACGCTTCGATCGGCTCGGTGCTCATGCAGACGACGCCGGGCAACCACCTGGTGCTCACGGGGCTGTGCAACGTCTCGACCACCAGCCCGGACGTGGTCTACAACGCGTCGTGGGCGCGCTTCGTGCCGCCCGTGAGCGGCTGGTACACGGCAGCCACCTGCGGCGCGGCGTTCGACACGAAGATCGCCGCGCTCACCGACTGCAGCGTGCCTGGGACGGTGATCACGTGCAACGACGATGCCCCCGGGTGCCTGACGAGCGCCGGGCAGCCCTACGCCTCGCGGATCACCTTCGAGGCCACCGCGGGGGTGGCCACCTTCATCGCGATCGGCGGCTGGGGCAGCACGACGAACGGCTTCGCGTCGCTGACGATCACCACGTCCGCGCCGCCGCCGCCCGCCGGCTGCGCGATCGCGGCCACGGCGCTCGAGGGCAGCAACCCGTTCAACACCGCCTCCAGCACCGAGACGCTCGACCTGACGGGGCGCTGCGACCTCGGTCCCTTCGGCGACGACCGGATCCGCCGCGTGACGTGGTTCCGCTGGACCTCCACCGTGTCCGGGCCGGTCGAGGTGTCGACGTGCGGGCTCGCCACCTTCGACACGCGCATCGCCGTGCTCGCCTCCTGCGACCCGGCGTCCGTCATCGCCTGCAACGACGACGGGATCGGCTGCCCGAACTTCACCAGCAAGCTCACGTTCCAGGCATCGCAGGGCACCGAGTACCGGATCGCGGTCGGCGGGATCGACGCCTCGGCCGCCGGCTCAGGACTGCTCAAGATCGACGCGGCGCCCGCGCCGCCGCCCGGCTGCGGCAACTCGGCGAACGCCTGCTGCGTGCAGTCGCCGAACGGCACGCCCGGCTGCTCGAACGCGGAATGCTGCACGGTGGTGTGCGAGCAGGACCCGTTCTGCTGCAGCCAGTCGTGGGACGCCTCGTGCGCGGCGAAGGCGCGCGTCCTCTGCGCCACGTGCGCCCCGGCCACGTGCACCCTCGCCGACGCCGACGTCGCCGAGGCCGAGCAGTGCGGCGCCGCGGACTCGAACGGCGGGTGCAACAACCCGAACCGCACCACCGCACCGCTCACCCTCGGCACCACGGTCGCCGGCACCTACTGGGCGAACGACGGCACCCGCGACACCGACTGGTACGCGTTCACCCTCGCGGCCACCACGACCGTGACGCTCGAGCTGCGAACGCCGGGACCGGGCCAGCTCTTCCTCGTGACCGGCACGTGCCCGCAGACGGTGATCCAGTCCACCGCCGCGGGCGACGTGGCGTGCCCCGCCCTGATCGCCCGCTGCCTGCCCGCGGGCAGCTACCGCGCCGTGGTGGCGATGTCGGCCTTCGAGGGCTTCCCCTGCGGATCGAGCGGCAACCGGAACCGCTACACGCTGCGCACGGCCGCCATTCCCTGCGACGCGGTGCCGCCGTCGAACGACGAGTGCGCCCTGGCGGCGTCGGTGCCGGCCGCGGGCGGCGCGATCCCCTTCGACACGCGCCTGGCGACGGACTCGAGCGCGGCGATCAGCCCCGGCTGCGACGAGGGCAACGGCCTGGCCGTGTCGCAGGACGTCTGGTTCTCGTGGCGCCCCGCGGCGGGCCAGGCCTCCGTCTCCACCTGCGATGCCGCGGACTTCGACACGCGCATCGTGGTCTACCGCGGGTGCGCCGAGCCCTCGAGCGTGGCCTGCGACGACCAGACGCCCGGTTGCGCCGGCGGCACCGGGCGCGCCACCTTCACCGCCGACGGCACCACCACCTACCGCGTGCGCATCGGCGGCGCGGCCTCGGCCGGCCGCGGCACGGCCACGTTCCAGGGCGCGGGCACGTCCTGCCGCGGCGACCTGAACGCCGACGGCGCGGTGAACGGCGACGACCTCGGCATCCAGCTCGGCGCCTGGGGCGCGGGCGGCATCGCCGACCTCGACGGGAACGGCGTCGTGGACGGCGACGACCTCGGCATCCTCCTCGGAGCGTGGGGGCCATGCACCAACGGCTGAACGCTCCTCCCTTCCGGCGACGCACGGGCGCGCTGGCGCTGACGCTGGCGTCTGCCGCGCTCGCGACGTTCACGTTCGCCCCGCGGGCCGATGCGCAGGCGTGCAACCCCGAAGCGGGCAGCTGCATCCAGGCGCACCCGACCCCCGGCTGCGAGGACTCCGACTGCTGCGCCACGGTCTGCGATGCCGATCCCACGTGCTGCTCGGTGGCATGGGACGCCGACTGCGTCGCGCTGGCGGAAGAGCGCTGCGAAGGCCTCTGCGGCGCGGACGCGAGCGGCGACTGCCGGCTGCCGCATGCGAACCCCGGGTGCAGCGACGAGACCTGCTGCGAACTGGTCTGCGGCGCGGACCCCACCTGCTGCGAGAACACCTGGGACACCACCTGCACGTTCATCGCCGAGGCGCTCTGCCCCGGCGGGCCGCCGGTCGAGTGCGGGCTCCCGAACCAGGGCCCGTGCCTGCAGGTGCACGCCACGCCGGGCTGCGACAACGCCGGCTGCTGCACCGCCGTCTGCAGCACCGACCCGTCCTGCTGCTCCGTGAGCTGGGACAACTTCTGCGTGCAGCTGGCGGTCACCTCGTGCTTCGGCTGCATCTACAGCTGCCCGCCCGAATCGGTGCCCGAGGCGGAACCCTGCTCGGTGCGCACGAACGATCCCTGCGCGGCCGGCGAGTCCGCCGCGAGCTTCCCGGCCTCCGGCTTGGTGTGCGGCACGTTCGACACGGGCGTGACCGGCACGGGGGCCTGGACCGGCGACCGCGACGGCTGGGCCGTCACCGTGGCGGACACCAACAACGACGGCGTGGCCAAGGTCACGCTGCGCCTGGCCGTGGGCCCCCGCGCCTTCGCCGCGCTCGTGCCGCGCTCGTGCCCGGTCAACCTGCTCACCGCGCCGCTCAAGGTGCAGGGCGGCAACTGCACCGAGGTGGCGGCGTCGGCGTGCCTGCCGCCCGGGCAGTACTGGGTGGTGTTCTCGCCCGGCACCTACCCCAACCCCGGTTCGGACGGCGAGCTGCCCTGCAACGTGAGCCCGCGCTACAGCCTGCGCGTCGAGGTGAGCCAGATCGGCTGCGCGCCGGCGTGCACCACCGCCACGGGACCCTGCTTCGACGAGCACGAGGGCGTCGGGTGCGCGAACGCCGCCTGCTGCGGCCCCGCGTGCGCGGCCGACCCGTTCTGCTGCAACGAACGCTGGGACGTCGACTGCGCGCGCCTGGCCGCCGCCGCCTGCGGCATCCCGGTGCCCTCGAACGACGCCTGCGCCACGCCGACGCCGCTCGGCGTCGGGCAGACCATCGAGTTCTCGACGATCCGCGCATCGAGCGAGAACCTGCCCCTGCCCCAGTCGTGCGTCGGCAGCACCGGCCCGGTGATGGGCCCCGACGTCTGGTTCTCCTACAACGGCGAGCGCCGCGGCACCGTCGTCGTCGACACGTGCGGCTCCGTGACCGACCTGCGCATGGTGGTCTACCGCGGCACCTGCGACACGCTGCAGCTCGTCGGCTGCTCGTCGACGAGCGTCCTCTGCGTCCCGAACACGCGGCCGCGCGTCCAGTTCGTTGCCAACTGCGGCGAGCGCTACCTGATCCGCGTCGGCGGCGAGAACGAGGCGATCGCGGGATCGGCGCGCATCTCGCTCACGGCGGCGGGTCCGGTCTGCCCAGAGTTCTGCCCGGCGGACCTCAACCGCGACACCGCGGTGAACGGCGACGACCTCGGCATCCTGCTCGGCCGCTGGGGCGCCTTCGGCGGAATCGGCGACCTGAACGGGAACGGCGTCGTGAACGGCGACGACCTGGGCATCCTGCTCGGCGCGTGGGGCCCGTGCCCGCCGCCGCAGTGAGCCGCCGCGGCCCGGCGGCCGCCGCGCTCACTCGCCGCGCGCGAGGCGCTCCGACAGCGCGCGACGCATGATCTTCCCCGTGGGGTTGCGGGGCAGCGCCTCGAGCACCCGGAACTCGCGCGGCACCTTGTAGGGCGGCAGCGCCTCGCGCACGAAGGCGCGCACGGCGGGCTCGTCCCACGCCTGCCCCTCGTGCAGCTCGACGAAGCAGATCGGCACCTCGCCGCGCGACGGGTCGTGCAGGCCCACCACGGCCGAGTCCTTCACCGACGGGTGGTGGTTGACCACCTCCTCGATCTCGCGCGGGAACACGTTCTCGCCGGCGATGATCAGCATCTCCTTGATGCGCCCGGTGATCCGCAGGTGCCCGTCGGCGTCGAACTGGCCCATGTCGCCGGTGCGGAAGAAGCCGTGCTCGTCCATCACGCTCGCCGTCAGCTCGGGCAGGTTGTAGTAGCCCTTCATGACGTTCGGGCCCTTGATGCGCACCTCGCCGTCCTGGCCCGGGCCGAGCACCGTCCCGTCCGGCGCCACGATCCGCTCCTCGATGCCGGGAAGCGGCCGGCCCACCGAGCGCGGCCGATACTCGTGCGGCAGGCACCAGTTGGTGCAGGGGCTCGTCTCGGTGAGGCCGTAGCCCTCGTTGATCCGCTTGCCGTAGCGGTCCAGGAACCCCTGCGCCACCTTCTCCGGCAGCGGCTCGCCGCCCGACACCACGTAGCGCAGGCTCTCGAAGTCCGCGGGCCCCGCGCTCTTCACCGCCATCAGCGCGTTGTACATCGACGGGATGGCCACGAACACCGTGGGCCGGTGGCGGCGCGCCAGGTCGACGAGCCTCGGCGGCACGAAGCGCGCCGTGTACACGGCGCGGCAGCCGACCACGAGCGGCAGCAGCGTCATCACCGTGAGGCCGAAGCTGTGGAACTGCGGCAGCACGCCGAGCATCACGTCCTTCGGCCCGAACTCCGCCCACTCGACCACCTGCGCCACGTTCGAGGACAGGTTGCGGTCGCTCAGCATCACGCCCTTGGGCTTGCCGCTCGTCCCGCTCGTGTACAGGATGACCAGCGTGTCGTCCGGCGCGCGCGACGGTCCCAGGCGCACGGGCGGCACGCCGCCGAAGCGCATCCGGTCCATGCGCAGGGTGCGGGTGCCGGGCAGCTCGCCGCCCACGTGCTCGAGCATCGGCCCGACGGAGACCACCGTGTCGAGCCCGGCGTCGCGCGCGATGTACTCGAGGTCCGACCGCGACAGCAGGTAGTTGAGCGGCACGGCCGTCCGGCCGGCCATCCATGCGCCGAGCAGCGCCGCCGGGAAGAGCCCCGACGTCGGCAGCAGCAGGCCCACGTTCGCCGCCTGGCTCGTGCGCTCGATCTCGCGCGCCACGTGCCAGGCCGCCACCATCATGGTCGCGCCCTTCCAGGTGCGGAAGTCGTCGACCGCGACCGGCGCGAGCGCGCGCCGGGCAAGCGTCCACTGGATCTGGCGAAGGAGCGTCATGGGGGGCGTCTCCGGGTGCGAAAGGTACACTTGCCCCGTGCGATGGACCGCCGCCCTGCTCTGCGTGCTTGCCGCATGCGGGCCTGAACCCACCCGGACGCTCGATGACGCCGTGCGCGCGTACGACGCGGGGCGCTATGCCGAGAGCCTGCGGGTGGCGAAGGAGGTACAGGCGCAGACGCAGGACCTTGCGTCACGCCAGCAGGCGGCCTACCTGATCGGATGCGCGTCGATGGAACTCTCCCGCCCGGCCGAGGCGCGCGACGCGTTCGCGCTCGCCGCGCGCAGCCAGGATCCCGTGGTCGCGGGCCGCGCGCTCGCCAAGCAGGGTGCGCTTGCCGTCGAGGACGGGCGCTGGAGCGAGGCGGCCCGCGCCTTCGCCGCCGCCGCCTCCACGCTGACCGGCGCCGATGCGGACAAGGCGCGCGAGCTCGCGCGCGAGGCCGCGGCGAAGGCGGCGGAGCCGAAGTCGGGCGGCGCTCGCCTGTCGCCCGCGCAGGCCCCCGCGCCGCCGAAGCCCGCGGCAGGCACCGACGCGCCCGGCGCGGACGACGAATCCCCGCCGATCCCCGCGCCCGTGGCGCTGCCGCCCGTCGCGGACGACGCGCCCTGGACCGTCGCCGCCGGCGTCTTCGGCTCCGAGACCGCCGCACGCCAGCGCGCCACCAACATCGCCGGCGAGGCGCGCCGCGCGGGGCTTCCGAAGCCGCGCGTGCTCCCGGTGCCCGCCCAGGACCGCAAGGTGTGGGTGGTCGAGGTCGGCACGTTCGCCGACAAGGCGAAGGCCGAGGCGGCGCGGAAGAAGATCACCACCGGCGACACCGCCGTGGTGCGCTCGCGCACGAAGTGATGCTTTCGCGCGGGGCGCGATCCGGCGGGGCACGACCCCGCGGCGACGCTCACTCCGCGTTGATCAGGAACGTGGCCGCGTGCTCGAAGTAGCGCACCATCTCCGAGCGCTCGGGCTCCGGGATCTCCGCGTCCTGCAGCGCGCCGAGCATGGTCTCGACCCACCAGTTGCGCTCGGCCACCCCGATGCGGAACTGCATGTGGCGCATGCGCAGCCGAGGGTGGCCCTTGCGCTGGCTGTACTCGCCGGGACCGCCGAAGTACTGGATCAGGAACTCCGCCTGGTTGCGGATCGGTTCCTCGAGGTCTTCCGGGAACATCGGCCGCAGGGCCGGGTGCCGGTCGATGCGCGCGTAGAACGCGCGCGCGATGCGCCAGAACGGGTCCGGGCCCCCGAGCCGCTCGTACACCGTGCGCGAATCTCCCGCATTGACCGAAGGTTGCATGCCGTATCGTAGGGACGTGCTCGGCGCAGCCCGCATCGCCTGGCCACTGGTCGTTGCCGCGGCGGTCCTTCCGCCGGAGGTGGTCGCGATGGCTGCGCCGGCCGCCACGCCCCCGATGGGCGCCTCGCACGAGTCGCTCCCCGACGAGTTCCGGCGCACGCGCGTGCCTGCCCAGCTGCTGGCGCCCCTGCCGCGAGCTGGCGGCGTGCCTCGCATGGTGCCGGCTCGCGTGCGGCCCGGGAATGCCGCCGATTGGGAGCGCCACGACGTCGCGTTCGCCGCGCTGCGCGCGCGGAACTTCACCCCGGGCAGCGCGCCGAAGGTGCGCGCCTCGGGCATCGCCGCGCTCAAGGAGTGCCGCGACCCCGCGGCCTTCGAGTCGATGTACCGCGCGCTGCGCGGCCAGAAGCCGGACGTCCTCGCCGCCATGCTCGACGCGTTCGCGGCCGGCGGCGACGAAGGCCAGTACGCGCTCGCCTCGGTCGCGATCCAGGACCCCGACGCCGCGGTGCGCGCCGAGGCCACGCGCCGGATCGCCCGCCCACCCTCGAACGGCGTGCTTGCCGCGATCGACGACGGGATCCGCGCCTCGAACCACCAGTGGGTCAACAACGCCGGCATCCTCTCCGGCGCCGTGCACGCCGTCGAGGCCATCCCGCAGCTCATCTTCGCGCAGTACGTGCAGGGCCCCGCCGCGGGCGAGGCCGACGGCGACCGCGCATGGATCGCGATCGGGACCACCACGAGCTACGTCGCCAACGTCATCCCCGTGGTGGGCGACAACGCCGCCGGGTTCCAGCCGGTGATCGGCCAGATCATCGAGGGGGTGGTGTTCCGGGTGCAGGACTGCGTGGCCACCGCCTACCACGGCGGGGTGCACGACGCGCTGGTGGCGATGACCACCTTCGACTCGGGCACCGACACCGCTTCCATCGGCTGGGACATGCGCGCCTGGGCGAACTGGTTCGACCACACGTACGTCCCGCTCAAGAAGCGCCAGGACGAACAGCTGGCGAAGGCCGCCTCCGCGGCCCCGCCCACGCCCTGACGCGCGCGCACGGCCCCGCCAGCGCGCCCCGCCGCCCTCACGCGTGCGCCGCGTACTCGATGACCGCCTGCGCCAGCAGGTCGTACTGCTCGGCCCGGTTGTACACCTGCGCCGAGGGACGCGCGTGCCAGCGGCCGTCGAAGTCGATGACCGGCACCTCGATCCGGTGCTGCGCGTAGAGCGCCTCCTGGAAGGCGAGCGGCGACTCGAAGCGCGCGCGGATCTCGGTGGGAAGCGGGACCGTGCACATCGAGCCGAGCATCCGCCCGTCGGCCGGCGACACCGGCTCCACTTCCCAGCGCTCGCAGAGCATGCGCTGCACCCAGCGCGCCATCTGGTCGTTGTGGCGGCGGACGGCGTCCCAGCCGAGCGCGGCCATGAAGTCGATGGCCTGGCCGGCCACCATCCATGCCGCCATGTCCCGCGTTCCCTGCCAGTCGAACTCGGCGTCGAAGCCCTCGTCCAGGTAGTGGCTCACCGTCGCGGGCTTGATGTCGCGCGCGCGTTCGGGGGCGACCCACAGGACCGCCGTCCCCTTGGGCGCGCAGCACCACTTGTGCAGGTTCCCGGTCCAGTACGTGGCACCGAGCCGCTCCACGTCGATCGGCAGCATGCCGGGCACGTGCGCCGCATCCACCAGCACCTCGATGCCGCGCTGGCGGCACGCGGCGACGATCTCGGCGGCCGGGAAGACGAGGCCCGTGGCGCTCGTCACCTGGTCGATCACCAGGAGGCGCGTCCGGTCGGTGAATCCGCCGACCACCGCCTCGAGCACGGCGGCCGGACCGGAGACGGGCAGCGGCAGAGGGACCTCGACGTACGACGCACCGCACTGGCGCGCACGGAACTGCATCGCCTTGCGCACCGCGCCGTACACGTGCGACGTGGTGAGCAGTTCCTCGCCGGGCCGGAAGTCGATCGAGCGAAGCACCGCGTTGACGCCCTCGGTGGCGTTCGTGACGAAGCCGAATCCGCCCGGCCGCATCCCGAGGAATTCGCCGACGCGCGCGCGGCTCGGTGCGAGGAGCTCGCGGATGCGGCGGCCGAGCATCTCGATGGGACGAGCCTCGATCCGGTCCTGCGCCGCGATCCACGACTGCCGCACCGCGCGGGGCACCGCGCCGAAGCTTCCGTGGTTGAGGAACACGTACTTGGGATCGATCGCCCAACGCTGCGCCAGGTCAGGCCCCAGGGGCGCCGGGGGCGCCGCCACCGGCGGGTGGGCGGGGGAATCGGCACCTTCGATCGGCTCGCGGACAGGCATGGCCCGGACCATACGGGGCGCCGCCAATAAAAACTCAAGTTCAGGGCGCTGAAACGCCAATGATTCGGGACCCGTTCGTGCTAACATTTCCCGTACGGATTGTGCAGGCCGCCGAGGAGCCCGGCCGACAACCGAACAAGCACCGCACGCGCGGTGCGGCACGCACGCCAGAAAGGCACGTCATGAAGCTCCTCGCCTCGCTCCGCTCGCTGCTTGCGCCCGTCGACCAGCCCCTCGCACTCATCGGCCCCGGCGGCGACTTCGTCGATGCGCTGGTCGAGCGCAACGGGCGCCTGGCCCTCGAGCCGCGGATCGAGCCCCGCCCCGCCCTCCCGCGCGCCCGCTCGCGCCGCCACCGACTGCACCGCTTCCTCGCCGAACCCGCCACCGAAGGACCGATCCATGAACCTCACCCCCAAGCAGCTTCGCATCTTCGAGTTCATCCGGACGCACCGCGCGGAGAAGGGCTACTCGCCCACGATGCAGGAGATCGCCGATTCGCTCGGCGTCACGAAGGTGACGGTGTTCGAGCACGTCGAGGCGCTCGTGCGCAAGGGCGCGCTGGTGCGCGATCCGAACAAGAGTCGCTCTTTGTCGGTTGCTGACGACGTCGAGCTTCCGCACGAATCGTCGCGCCAGCTGCACGACGACGGCCCGATCCCGATGCCGCTGCAGTTCCCGCTCGTTGGGCGCATCGCGGCCGGGCGGCCGATCGAGAAGTGCGCCCAGGACGAGACGCTGCGCCTGGAGGAGCTCTTCGGGCCCCGCCGCGGGCGGCAGGCGAACTCGATGTTCGCGCTGCAGGTCGACGGCTGGTCGATGCGCGACGAGGGCATCTTCGACGGCGACTACGTCATCGTCGAGCGACGCGAGACCGCCACCAACGGGGAGCGCGTGGTGGCGCTGCTCCCCGACGGCGAGACGACCCTGAAGACCTACTTCAAGGAACGCGACGGCCGCATCCGCCTGCAGCCGGCAAACCCGGACTTCGAGCCGATCGTGGTCGACCGGTGCGAGATCCAGGGCGTGGTGGTGGGAGTGATGCGGCGCTACTAGCGCCGCCCACCGCCGCCGCCGCGCGAGCCGCCGCCGCGGTTGGAGTACCCGCCGTAGCGCGAGCCTTCCGAGGGCCGGAAGCCCGAGGTGCTGCCGGAGCCGCCGGGACGGTGGAAGTTCTGCGCGGCACGGTCGCCGACGCCGCCTGCCCCGCGGGCGTTGCTCCAGCGGTTCGACGCGTTGGACGCGGCGCGGTTGCCGTCGATGCCTCGGTTGTTCATGAAGCGGTTGACGTCGCCGCGGTCATGCCAGCCGCGGTTCCAGTTGTTCCAGCCGCCGTAGCCCCAGCCGTAGCCGCAGCCCCAGCCGCAGCCGTAGCCAAACGCCGAGCCCCAGTACGGGCTCCAGCCCCAGCCGCCGTACCCGGAGCCGTAGATGGACGGGTACATGTCGGCGTAGCCGTAGCCCCATCCGTAGTCCTGCTGCGGCGCGTAGGTGCCGCTGCCGTAGGAGTACTCGGCCTGGTTGCCGTAGGTGGAGGGGTAGCTCGGCGCCACGTACGAGGAGACGTTCACCTCGATCGGGTCGACCGGCTGCGGGTTGCCGGCGTTGTAGTCGTAGCCGGTGCCGAAGACCGGGGTGCCGCCCTGCATGTAGGTGCCCATGTAGCCCGGCGTGCAGCCGAAGGTCACCGACTCGGGCGAGCTGGCCATCACCTCGACGTAGGTGCACGCGTAGACCGGCGACGAGGGCGGGATCGAGTAGATCGCGCTCGGCACCGAGTCGCACACCTGCCAGGGGCCGGAGGCCGAGGGCGCCGAGAACCACGCGCCGTTGTCGCAGCAGTACATCGTGTTGCCGGACTGGATGACCGGCTGCGTGGCGTTCGACGCGTAGGACAGGCCGCCGTCCATCGCGACGAAGGCCGGCTCGCCGCGGAACTTCACCGAGCAGTTCGCGCCGGAACGCTTCACCGTGACGGCGCGGACGATGCTGCTGGCCACCGCGGCCGAGTTGGCCTCGAGGGTGCCGGGCACGCTGGCGCGGGCCGAGGCGAGCTGGCCTTCCGCGGGCAGGTTGGCGAACGAGGCCGGCACGGCGGACGGGGCGACGTACGACCACGGGCCGTTGTTCAGGTCCGCGGTCGAGTACCAGCGGCCGGAGCC
>JBEITQ010000200.1:0-3830 GCA_040374835.1 Phycisphaeraceae bacterium
CTCCGCCATGCCCGCCTCGGGCACCGACAGCACGACGACCGCGGCGCGCTCGACGCGGTCGGCGCCGCCGCGCGCGGCAAGCTGGCCTTCGGCGACCGCGAGCTCGCGCTCGGCGGCCTCCTTCGCGTCCGCGAGCCGGCGCGACTCCTCGAGGATCCGCGCCTTCTCGGCGGCGACCGCCTCGAGCTGGCGCTCGACCGACTTGAGGTCGATGGGCTGCGACGCGCCGTCGGGCAGGGCGCCGGCGGTGGGCCGGATGCCGACGGCGTCGACGAGCTTCTCGTGCGCCTCGAGCGCCGCGCGGTCCTGGCCGAGGTTCGCCGCCTTCCGGCGCAGGTCGCGCACGCGCTCGGCGAGGGCCGTGCCCTCGGGCGAGGATGCGAAGTCCGGCTGCCGGGCCGCGCTGAACTCGACGCCCAGGAGCCGCGCGCTGCCGCGCACGCGCGCCTGCAGCGAGTCCGCGACCACCGAGGCCGGAAGCTCCGGCACGCGGACGGTCCACAGTCCCTGGTCGAGCCGCACGCGCACCTCGCGCGTCACCGCGGCACGGTCGGGGTAGAGCGTCACCGCGCGGATCGCGCCGCGGTCGCTCGCCTGCTGCATCGGGATGTCGGCATCCTGCGCATGCGCCGGGATCGCGGCGACCAGCGCGGCCAGGATCGCGGCGGCGCGGCGGACGTGGGGCAGGGCGTGCATGGTGGTCATCGTCGTTGCCTCCGGTCAGTCGGGCATGGCGGTGGTCTGGACGTCCTTCGGGTGCGTGGCCTGGACGGTCCACGCGAGGACGGCGGCCGCGGGGCCGCGGGCCGTGGCGGGCACGGCAAGGTCCCAGCGCAGGATGCCCGACTTCTGCGGGCCCGCGAGGTACTCGGCATCCGTCGAGAGCGGCGCCGAGAGGTCGGCCACCTTCACCTCGATCTTCTCGTTGCGGCTGGCCGGGCGCCGGTCGAGCACCTCCATGCGCAGGTCGCGGCCGCTGCCGTTGTCGAGGGTGATGCGGTACTTCCACGTGCACGCGCTGCTGCCGCCGAACAGCCCGGCGGTGCCAAGCAGCTTCGAGACCACCTCGCGCCGGGCGCGCACCGTGCGGTCCGCACCGAAGAAGACGATGAACGGCGCCTTGGGCGCGACCGCCGGCACCCGCGTGTCGCCGACGAGGTCCCCGCCGAAGAACACCTGGGCCGTGCCCGGGAGCAGCTGGTAGCCGGAGTCGTTCACGAGGTCGCCGCGCACGAAGACCTCCTCGGTCATCACCGGGTGCGCCACGTGCACGAAGGCGACCTTCGGCTCGAGCGTGGCGATCCGCGTCCGCTGGGTGCGCGCGGCGTCGCTCGGGACGCTGACGCGCCGCGGCAGCTCGAACGTGGCCGCGATGCCCGTCGCGGCGACGGAGGCTCCGCCGGCCATCGCCTCCAGGGCGTCGGCGAGACCGGCGTCGTCCGCGGGCGCACCGGCGTCGTCGGGATCGCCCGAGGTGCCGAGGCCGCCGCCGCCCGGACCCGCCGGGCGGCCGGCCTTGGCGCGGCGGTCCCGCCTTGGCGCGGCCCCGGTCGATCCGTAGGGTCCTCCCTCGCCGCCCGCCAGGCCCGCGATCACCGGAGCGGCGACGTCGACGTACACCGGCTCGACCTCCCCCGGTGCGGCGCTTGCGTCCGGGCGCGCGGTCGAGAGCGTGATTCGGGCGTCGGTCCAGTCCTCGCCGGAGTGCTGGGCGAGCACCGCGTCGTACTCGATCGACGCGCCGCTGCGGTCCGCCGCCGCGCGGACGGCGTAGGCCGGCGCCCAGCCGGCCCGGTCCACCACGTACGTGAGGTCGAGCTCGAGCGTGCATGCAGACGGGGCCGCGAGGCGCACCACGGAGGTCCGCTGGGTGCGGTCGGCACGGCCGCGCTGCGCGGCCGCCGACTCGAGCGCCGCCACCTCGCGGGCGATGGCGTCGGTCCGCTCCGCGAGCGCGCGCGAATCCTCGAGGAGCCGCGCCCGCTGCGCGCGCACCCACCCAAGCTGCTCCAGCGCCCGCGACGGGTCGGCCGCCGCGGTGCCGCCCTCGGCGGTCGCGTTGGCCGCCGCGCGCGTGCCCACCTGGTCGACCCGCGCCGCTCGCTGGTCAAGCTGGGCGCGGTCCTGCGCGGCCTCGGCCTGGCGGCGCTTCGCGTCCTTCAGCTTGGTGGCCAGCTCGACTCCCTCGGGGCTGCCCGCGAAGTCGATGCCGGGGGCTTCCTCGTACTCGACGGAGAGCAGCCGCGGTCCGTCGGCGGCCGCGCCGGTCGCGGCGCGCACCCGCGCCTGGACCTGCGCCGGGTCGACGTCGGACGGAAGCCCCGTGACGCGCACCGTCCAGAGCCCTTGCCCCAGCTCGCGGCGGATGGCGCGCGTCACCGCGGCACCGCGCGGGTAGAGCACCACGCGCTCGATGCGCCCGGCGTCCGACACCACCTGGGGCTCGGGGTCCTGCGCCCACGCGCTCGAGGCGAGCATCGCGGAGAAGGCGAGGGCGGCGGCGGTCAGTCGCGTGAATCGTGCAGGCACGGCGGTCCTCCGGTCGCGGAGGCTATCGCGCGGCCGGGGGCGGCCGGGCGGTCCCGGCGGCGCACCTGCCGCCGGACGCGCCGATTCAGTCGAAATCCTCGAGCGCCGCGCGCGTGCCGGCCCGCGCCAGGAGCTCGGCCGCACGGGCCGCGCCCGGCGCGTTCGACTGCCGGAGCCCGTCGACCAGCCGCCGGGTCTCGTCGCGCTTGCGCAGGTAGCGCAGCGAGAGCGAGGCCACGGCCTCCGGCGCGATGCCCTGCAGGAAGCTCGTGCCCTCGCGGTAGACGATGCTCGAGGCCAGGCGCTTCGCGACCATCCAGTCGAGGTAGGCCTGCGGGATCCCGGTCCACAGCCGGTCGCCCACGGTCTCCTGGAGCTTTCGCGGCAGGTGCTCGCGGACGATCTCGCGCGCCAGCTCCCGGTCGGCCGGGCCCCAGCGCTCCATCGACGCGCGGATCGCGTCGGCGGCGTCGTTGATGACCTTCGAGAGGGTGGTCGAGAGCTCCGTGAGCGGCACGCTCGGGTGCCGGCGCCCCTCGGCCATCAGGAGCTCCGCCTCGGCGCGGGCAAGCTCGCGCAGCTTCTCGAGCACCTGCTCGACGAACTCGGCCTTGATCGCCAGGAAGGACTTCTCGTCGAGCAGCATGCTCGCGCCGATCTCGTAGCTCGAGCAGATGACGCCGCACTTGTTGGCGCTCGAGTCCTTGAAGATCAGGCAGCCGGCCTTGAAGAGCTCGGCGCGCGCGACGGGGGTGAGGAACAGGTTCGCGCCCTCGACGATGATCGGGCTCGACGGCTTGCCGTCGGCCGTGAGGTAGTCGCGCCAGTTGGTCTCGTTGATGGTGGCCGGCCGCCCGCCGCCCGGCACGAACGCGTCGGTCACCAGGCGGTTGTGCAGCGTGTTGCGAAGCGGCGCGCCCTCGGGGCTGTCCACCCCGACGACGCGCCCCTTCTTCGAGAGCTTGGAGGGGTCGAAGCTCGCGATCGGCAGCGCCTCGCGGAAGAGCCGCAGAAGCTCGGCGTGGTCGAGCCCCTCCGGGTCCTCGCCGACGCCGCTGCCGTCGGCGATGCCGACGATGCGGGCGTTGGCGCCGTAGTCGCGGTTCAGGATCCGGATCATGTTGCCCGCCACGTCGCCGTCCGGGCCGCCGGTGATCTTCACCGTGAAGGGCCGCTTGCGCGGGTCGATGCCGCGGGCGCGCAGCGCCACCTCCAGGAACACGTTCACGCCCTCGCTGGTGACGCCGTAGACCTTGTGGTTGATGCCGGCGCCGGGCTTCGAGCTCATGAACGCGTCGGGC
>JBEITQ010000163.1:0-4826 GCA_040374835.1 Phycisphaeraceae bacterium
GCCCGCCAGGTGCTGTCGGCCCTCGCGCCGCGCGGCGAGTCCGGCGCGCCGCGCCTGGTGCTCGCCGCCGACACCGTCTGCGTGGTGGACGGACGCATCGTGGGCAAGCCTGCCGATGACGGGGACGCCCGTGCCATGGTGCGGTCGCTCGAGGGCCGCTCGCACGACGTGGTCACCGGGCTGTGCATCGCCGACCGGCGGTCGGGGGCCCGGACCCTCCTTGCCGACCGCGCCACCGTCACGCTCGGGGCGCTTCCCGTGGGCGAGCTCGATCGCTACGTGGCATCCGGCGCGTGGCAGGGAAAGTCCGGGGGCTACAACTACGGGGAGCGCGCCGCGGCCGGCTGGCCGCTCACCTGTGCGGGCGACCCGGAGACGGTCATGGGCCTTCCGTCGCGGCTCGTGGTGCCGCTGCTGGCCGCCTTCGGGAGGGCGGCATGAGCGTGCGCGGGCCGCTGCCGCCGGCCTTCGGCCCGATCGCGCATGCCGCGGCGCTCGGCTACGCCCTGGGCGTGCGCGTGCACGGCGCGTGGTGGGCCGGTCGGCGGGGCACCGACGTCGGAATGCCCGTCATCAGCGTGGGAAACGTCTCCGCGGGCGGCACCGGGAAGACGCCGTTCGTCCGCTGGGCGGTCGAGGCGCTGCGCCGGGCCGGGCGGTCGCCGGTGATCGCGATGCGCGGCTACCGCGCCGATGCCGGGCGCTCCGACGAAGCCGAGGAGTACCGGGCGATGCTGCCGGGGGTTCCGTGCGCCGTCGGCGCCGACCGCGTGCGTGCGATCGCCGCGGCGCGCGCGGCGCATCCCTCGATCGACTGCGCCGTGCTCGACGACGGCTTCCAGCACCGGCGCGTGGCGCGCGCGCTCGACATCGTCCTGGTCGACGCGACGAACCCGGCGATCGGCGGCGCGATGCTCCCGGCGGGATGGCTGCGGGAGCCCGCGTCGGCGCTTGCACGCGCCGACCTCGTCGTGGTGACGCGGGCCGCGGGGGTCGATCCTTCGCTCGCCGAGCTCGTGCGTCGCTTCCGCGGGCGCGACCCGGATGCGTGGACGCGGCACGCGTGGGACCGCATCGAGCGTCACGGTCCGTCGGGCGCGTTCGCGTCCGATGCGTCGCTGCGCGGCCGCCGCGCGCTGGTCGCCTGCGCGATCGGCAACCCCGGGGCGTTCGTCGCCGACGTGCGCGCCGCGGGTGCGGAGGTCGTGGGCACCGTGCGCCGCCGCGACCACCATGCGTTCACCGCCGACGAGGTCGAGCGACTCGCGCGCGACGCCGGGGATTCGGACATCGTGCTCACCGGAAAGGACTGGGCGAAGGTCGGGCCGCTGGTCGAGTCGTCGCGCGGGCGCGCGCGCGACGCACGGTGGTGGGTGCCGCGTGCCTCGATCGCGTTCCATTCGGGCGAGGAACGGGTGCGCGATTCGGTGCTGGCGGCGGCATCGCGCACGTCGCGTCCGTGATTCCTGTGGATCCCGTGGGGACAGCCTGTCGGCAGCGCTGCGGCGCAAGTCTTTTCCCGTGCGGCACTTGTGCCGGGATTGGGGCTTGACTCCGGCGGGATCCGTTCCCATACTGATCCCTCATCGCCGCGCCCGCCCCGAAAGGGGGGTGCGGACCCGGCTCCAGGAGGCCTCGAGGCATGTCCACCGTCACGAAGAAGGAACTCGTCGAGCGCCTCGCGGACCAGACCGGGCTCAAGCGGCAGGACGTGCGCCGCGTGGTGCAGGGGTTCCTCGACGAGATCATCAACGAGCTCGGCCGCGGCAACCGCCTGGAGTTCCGTGACTTCGGCGTCTTTGACGTGCGCGAGCGTGCCGAGCGGGTGGCCCAGAACCCCAAGACCCTCGAGCGCGTCGTGGTGCCCGCCAAGCGCACCGCCCGCTTCCGCGTCGGACGCCTGATGAAGGCGTGCGTCGACGGCGGGACCACCGTCGCCTCCGTCGCCGAGCTGTCGGGCGCCGGGACCCAGGACGCCTGACCCGCGCCCCCCCCGCGCGGCCCCGTCCACCATGGAGCAGCAGGCAGCAGCCACCGGCCGTGCCGACGGCACCCGTCCCCCGGGCGACCGGCCCGGGCGTCGCCGCGACGCCGGCCGCCGCGCGGTGGCCGACCCCGCCGAGGTGGCCCGGCTCTTCTCGGCGCTGCCGCCGTCCGCCCTCGAGGCTGAGATGAGCCTGCTGGGGTCGATGATCGTGGACCCGAAGGTGATCCCGGACGTGATCGGGATCGTCAGCCAGGCCGACGACTTCGCGCGCGCGGCGCACGGCACGATCTTCCGGCACATGGTGGAGCTGTACGACGCGACGGCGACGATGGAGATCGTCTCCCTCGTGCAGCGCCTGAAGGACCACGGCGTCCTCGAGGACGTCGGCGGCTCCCAGTACCTCATGGACCTCGCCGAGGGCGTCGCGACCGCGGCCAACGCCGCCGAGTACGCGCGCCTCGTGCGCGAGAAGGCGACGCGCCGCGAGCTGATCCGCGCCGCCGGCGAGATCCTCGTCGACGCGCACCAGTCCGTCGGCGAGGCGTCGATGGTGCTCGGCGAGGCCGAGGCGCGGATCTTCGCCATCGCGCAGCGCCGCGAGGCGCGCTCGGCGGCCACGCTGCGCGAGCTCCTCGACGAGACGGTGAAGATGATCGAGGCCAGCGCCGGCAAGCACGTCACCGGCGTGCCCACGGGCTTCGACCAGCTCGACGAGATGCTGAGCGGCCTGCAGAAGGGCGAGATGGTCATCCTGGCCGCGCGCCCCTCGATGGGAAAGACCGCCTTCGCCCTGAACATCACCGAGAACATGGCCTCCTCCGGGTCGCCGGTGGCGTTCTTCAGCCTCGAGATGGGCAAGCAGCAGCTGGTGCAGCGCATCCTGTGCGCCAAGTCCGGGGTCGACGGCCAGAAGCTGCGCAAGGGCATGGTGGGCAAGGAGGAGTGGCGCCGCCTCCTCGGCGCCTGCGACGCGCTGCAGGGCACGCAGATCTACATCGACGACACGCCCGGGCTCACGCTCCTGCAGATGCGCTCGAAGGCGCGCCGCATGCGGGAGAAGTTCGGCATCCAGGCGATCGTGATCGACTACCTGCAGCTCATGAGCGCGGGCACGCGCGTGGAGAGCCGCCAGGTGGAGGTGAGCGACATCTCCCGCGGCGTGAAGGCGATGGCGCGCGAGCTCGAGGTGCCGGTCGTGTGCCTCAGCCAGCTCAACCGCCAGTCCGAGGACCGCCAGGGGCACCGGCCGCGCATGAGCGACCTGCGCGAGTCAGGCTCGATCGAGCAGGACGCGGACGTGGTGATGATGCTCCACCGCGAGGAGTACTACCACCAGAACGACGAGAACTGGGTCGAGGCGAACCCGCAGAAGCGCAACGTCGCCGAGGTGCTCGTCCTGAAGCAGCGAAACGGCCCGACCGGCACGGTGGAGCTGGTGTGGGACAGCCGCTCGACGGCCTTCCGCAACCTGGCCCCGGCGGGGCAGGGCGCCGGGGTGGTGTACGGCGGCGCCGACGGGGACCTGCCCGCGTGAGCGGCGGGGAGGGAATGCGGGGCCGTCCCGCGCGTTCTGCCTCCGGCATGACCGACGAGTCCACGCTCGCCGACATCCTGTCGCGCGCCGCGCGCGGCGACGCCGCCGCATGGCGCGCGATCGTCGACGAGTACTCGCGCCGCGTCTACGGGCTGCTGCGCTCGCAGGGCGCCAACCCGGACCTCGCCGAGGAGATCACGCAGTCCGTGTTCTGCACCCTGGCCGCCAAGCTTCCCGAGTACGTCGAGGGCGGCCGCTTCGAGAGCTGGCTCTTCCGGATCGCCATGAACCGGCTGCGCGACGACGCGCGCCGCCGGCGCCGGCATGCGCGCCCGGCCGGCGAGACCGAGGTGCTCGAGGGCCTGGCCGGGCCCGCCCCGGAGCCCGAGCCGGCGCGCGCCGACGCGGACGACCTCTCGGCCCTGCGGGCGGCGGTCGCGCGGCTCTCGCCCTCGGACCGCGAGATCATCGACCTGCGCCACGTCGGCGGCATGAGCTTCAAGCAGATGGCCGAGCACCTTGGGGAGCCCCTTGGGACGCTCCTGGCCCGCCACCACCGGGCAATCGGCAAGCTGCGCGCCGCCCTGGAAGGGGCCGGGATCGCCCCGCCGCCCTCCCACGGGGGTTCGACGTGAGCTGCCGGTTATCCGTCGCCTTCGCCTTCCCGCGCCGCAATCGGGGCGCCCGTCACGCGTTCCACAGGAGGTTCCGACCATGAACGACCCGCACCACCAGCACCTTGGGGAGCACCTCGACGACCCCGCGCTCCGCGCGCTCGCGCAGCGCCTGGACGCCGAGGGCCGGTCGTACGACGACGAGCGGCCGGGATTGTCCGACCGCGTGCATGCCGCGAGCGTCCGCCACCTGGCCGGCGCGCGCACCGCGCCGGTCGCGGTGATCGGCCGCTGGTGGTACGCGGCCGCGGCCGCGGCCATGCTGGCGCTCTCCGTCACGGCGGTCGTGCGCTTCGGCGCCGGCCCCGGCGCGGCGAAGGACGTCGCGTCGGTGCGCATGGTGCGCACGGCGCAGCTCGACCCGGCCGGCGGGTCGGAGTCGCTGCTCGTGGCGCTCATCGACCAGGACGCGGCGCTCGACGGAGAGTCGCTCGACGGCGCGAGCGCCATCGCGCTGACGCACCGCGGCTCGCCCGACCTCGTCGAGATCGAGCTCGAGGAACTGCTCGCGACGGGGGGCCGCCGATGACGCGCGGCCGCACCGTCGCGACGTCGGTCGCCGCCTGCGCGGCGGTCGCGGCGCTGCTGGCCGCGGCGCCGTGGGACGAACCGCCCGCCGCGCCCGCACCGC
>JBEITQ010000227.1:0-2960 GCA_040374835.1 Phycisphaeraceae bacterium
ACCGCCTCGCGAGCGTGTTCCTGTGGACGGTGATCGCGGCCTTCGCGCTCAACGTCTGCCTGGCGTTCCGCATCGTGTGGACGAAGGGCGCGCGGCCGACCTCGGCGCTCGCGTGGATCGCCACGCTCTTCGCGATGCCGGTCGTGGGCGCGGTCGTCTACGTGATCATCGGGGAGAACCGCATCGGATCGGTGCGCCGCAAGCGCCACGCGCGGATCGTGGTGGCCGCCGAGGCCGCGCTGCGCGGTGGCCGGACCGACCCTCGCGTCCTCGCGGGCGCGATGAGCACGCCGGACCTGCAGCTGGCGCACGTCGGCGAGAGCTCGGGCGCGCCCCAGGTGCTGAACGGGAACCTGGTGCAGCTGAGCGGCGACCCCGAGGAGCAGGTCGCGTGGATCGAGCGGGACATCGACGCCGCGACCCGCAGCGTCGACCTGATCTTCTACATCTGGGAGCTGGACCGCACGGGACGGCGCGTGGGCGACGCCCTGCTCCGCGCGGCGGCGCGCGGCGTGCGCGTGCGGCTCCTCGTCGACAGCATCGGCTCGCGCGCGTTCCTGGCAAGCCCGGAGCTGCGGCGGCTGGGGGACGGCGGCGTGCGCGTCGTCGAGGCGCTTCCGGCGCGCGTCGTGCGGATGCTCTTCGCGCGCGTCGACATCCGCAACCACCGCAAGCTCGTGGTGGTGGACGGCATCGTCGCGCAGACCGGCAGCCGCAACGTCGCCGACCCCGACTTCAAGGCCGACGGGCGCCTGGGCGCCTCGGAGCCCTACGTCGACTCGTGGATCCGCATCCGCGGCCCGGTGGTGCGCGACCTCGAGGTCTTCTTCCTGGAGGACTGGGAGCTCGACACCGGCGACCGTCCGGTCGCCTCCGACCTCGCGGAGCCGGACTCGCTCCCGGGCGGCATCCCCGTGCAGGTCATCCCGTCGGGGCCGAACTTCGAGAACAGCGTGGTGCGCGGGCTGGTGCAGGCGGCCATCCAGGTGGCGCGGCAGGAGATCGTGCTGAGCACGCCCTACTTCATCCCGGACAGCCCCACGATGGCCGCGATGGAGGTCGCGGCGCGGCGCGGCGTCCGGGTGACGCTCATCGTGCCCCGCGCCAACGACAGCCTGCTCGCCGCATGGGCGAGCCGCGCCAGCTACGGCCGGCTCCTCGAGGCAGGCGTCGAGGTCTGGGAGTACCGGCGCGGGTTCCTGCACTCGAAGACCATCTCGGTCGACGACGAGATGGGCATCATCACGACGGCGAACCTCGACCGGCGCAGCTACGAGATCAACTTCGAGACCACGGTCGTGGTCTACGACGATGCGTTCGCGGTGCAGGTGCGACGCCTGCAGCAGTCCTACATCGCCGACAGCGTCTGGATCGACCTTGGCGCGTGGGAACGCCGCAGCACGGGAACGCGCTTCAAGGAGAACCTGGCGAACCTGATGGCGCCGCTCCTCTGACGCCGGCGCCGAGGCCGACGTCGCGGCCGACGGTCACCGCCTGCCCGCGACGCACGCCGCAGCCCACGGCGGACCGAACGGCGGGCTTCGGATCGCCGGCCTCCCGCCGGAACGGCCACGTCACCACCACGCTGAGGTCGTCGCCCCACGCAGCGGGCACGCCGAAGTGCGCCTCGGTGGCGGCCGTCGACTGGAACGGCCCGCCCGACCAGATCCAGCGCCGCGCCAGGCACCGCCCCTGCCCCCACAGCTCGACCATGCAGCCGATGCCGTGCGAGCCCGCCGGGCCCGGCGCCTCGGCGCGCACCTTCACCCAGTCGTCGGAGCGGTCGTGCGCGTTGCGCAGCACGCGCACCGGCCCGTTCAGCTCGCCCACCACGATGTCCACGTCTCCGTCGCCGTCGAGGTCGTCGAACACCGCCGCGCGGTCGCGGTGCGCGCCCAGGAGCCCCGGCCCCGGGTCGGCCACCGTCTCGAACCGCGCGCCGGCGCGGCGCATCACCAGCGGCGGCTGCGCGTAGTCGGAGTCCATCGTGGCGCGCGTGGCCTGCGGGTAGACGTGGCCGTTGAAGATCGCCAGGTCCTCGGCGCCGTCGTGGTCGAGGTCGGCGAACGCCGTCGCCCAGCCCAGCAGCGGCCGGCTCGGCGCGCCCAGCCCGTACTGCGCCGTGCGGTCGTCGAAGAAGCGCCCGTCGAGGTTCAGGTGGAGCGTGTTCGTGTCGCTCGAGAAGTTGGTGGTGAAGACGTCGGGAAGGCCGTTGCCGTCCACGTCGCCGACGGCGATCCCCATCGTGGCCTGGGCGGCACCGTCGAGGTTGGTGGCGATGCCGCTCTGCAGCCCGCGCTCCTCGAAGCGCATCGGGCCGCCCGGCTCGGAGCGGTTGGCGAAGAGCGAATTCGGCTGCGAGTCGTTGGCGACGAGGATGTCGGGCCGACCGTCATGGTCGAAGTCGCAGATGGCCAGGTTCAGGCCGAAGCCCGGGATGGCCCGCCGGATGCCCGCCGGCTCGCTCACGTCGCGGAACCTGCCGTCGCCGAGGTTCTCGTACAGGAGGTCGGCGCGTGCCGTGAACCCGTTCGGCCCGGGCAGCACCACCATGCCCTTGAACTGCGCGGGCGGCGGCGGGGACTTCGGGTCGAACTCCACGTAGTTCACGACGAAGAGGTCGAGGTCGCCGTCGGCATCGAGGTCGGCGAATCCCGCACTCGTCGACCAGCCGGGGTCGCCGAGGCCCGCACGGGCGGTGATGTCCTCGAAGCGGCCGCCGCCCAGGTTGCGCAGCAGCACGTCCGGCCCGAAGCAGCACACGTACAGGTCGTCGCGGCCGTCGCCGTCCACGTCCCCGGCCGCCGCGCCGAAGCTCCAGCGCGCGTGGCGCACGCCCATGCCGGCGGACACGTCGCGGAAGCGCAGGCCACCGAGGTTTTCGAAGAGCCGTGCGCCCGGGCCGCGCTCCGGGTCGTCGAGCGTGGCGCCGTTTGGGAAGAACAGGTCGCGGTCGCCGT
>JBEITQ010000045.1:0-10386 GCA_040374835.1 Phycisphaeraceae bacterium
CACGGTGCCGCGCACCAGGCATGGACCATCGCGCGGCGGGCCACGGATGCCCGTGAGGTGCGCCTCCGCGATGGTGAGCGTGGCTCCCGCGAGCGCGGCCACGCACGTGGCCCAGCACCGGACGCCCGGCCATGGTCGTCTCATCGACCGCACCGTGCCGACGATTGCGGCGATCGCCGTGATCGCCGCGATCGCGACCACCGCGATGCCGAGCCCAGGCATCCGCTCGAGCGCCGCGCCCGTCACGAGCGCCGACGCGAACATCGCCGCCGCCGCGACGAAGGCGAGCGGCAACGGTTGCTTCGGGCGCGCATCGGCGGCTGCATCCACCCCGCGACGCTACGATCGTCCGCGACGGGTTCCGGAATCCGTGCGGTTTTTCACCTGCACGTGATCCGTAGACTTCGCGCGTGGCATTCCTTGCCGAGAGCCTGGTGCACACGGTGGATCCGTTCGCGATCCACCTCACCGACACGCTGGTGCGCTGGTACGGCCTGGCCTACGCCACGGGGTTCCTGGTCGCGTGGGGCATGCTGCTGTGGCTGGCGCGCACGCGCCGCACGCCGCTGACGCCCGCACTCGCGGGCGACTTCATCACCTGGTGCATCCTGGGCGTGGTCGTGGGCGGCCGGATGGGGCACGTCCTGCTCTACGACCGCGGGCTGCTCGTGAAGTTCACGTCGGCGTTCCCGTTCTGGGGCGTGCTGGAGATCCACCAGGGCGGCATGGCAAGCCACGGCGGCATCGCGGGCGTGGTGCTGGCAGCGGTGCTCTTCGCGCGCCGCAACGGCATGAACCCGTTCGCGCTCGTCGACACCGCGGCGTTCATCACGCCGCCTGGGTTGATGCTCGGCCGCCTGGCCAACTGGGCCAACGGCGAACTGCCCGGCAAGGTCCTGCCCGAGGCGATGCAGGCGTCGCCGCCGTGGTGGAGCATCAAGTACCCGCGCGAGGCGATGGAACTGGCGCAGGACGCCGTCTCGTTCGAGCGTGCGCGGGACCTCGCGATGCTCGCCTACGCGGGCGACCGGCAGGCGGCGATCGACGTGGCGGCGCTCGTCCCGGCGCGGTACCCGAACAACTTCATCCAGGCCGCGACCGACGGACCGCTCCTGATGCTTGCGCTCGTCGTGGTGTGGTGGAAGCCGCGCGCGGCCGGCACGCTGACCGGGACGTTCCTGATCGCCTACGGCGTGCTGCGCAATGTCAGCGAATCGCTCCGCGAACCCGACCCGGACGTCTTCCGGATCGGTCCGCTCACGACGCCCATCCTGATCTCGATCGGGATGGTGGCGCTCGGGTCGTGGATCACCTGGCGGGCCGCGCGCAGCGGCCGTGCGCTCATCGGGGGGATTGGACGGCCGGCGCCGTCGGTGCCGCCGGCGTGACGGGCGCAGCCGCGGGCGCTGCCGGCGCCGCGGTCGCGGCGTCCGGCTTCTGGGCGGCGCGTCGCACCGGCACCTGCACCTCGCTCCACTTGCGCCGCTGCGGCACCTGCGGGCCGTTGTAGTTCAGGCCGCGCGGCTCCCCGGCGGGTTCCCACTCCGACTGGCCGGCGAACCACTTCGAGAGCTCCTCGAGCCCGGCATTCACCGTGCCCATCCCGTAGCCGCCGCGCATGCCGATGGCGATCACGGTCAGCTCCGGGTTGTCGACCACCTTCACGCGGCCGTCCTCGCCCGTCGGGCCGAGGTCTGCGGTCCGGTAGAGGAAGCTCATCGTCCAGCTGCCGCCCGTGTCCTTCATCGGGTCGAGCGGGGCGCGCTCGCCGTCCGGCCGGTAGTCCATCTCGACCGGGCTGGTCATCGCGATGTTGCGGTCCTTGATGTGGTTGAAGAGCGGCCAGAAGCCGACGTTCATCCCGAAGTTCGTGGAGCCGCTCGCGCTGTACTCGGCGCGGCGCACCGACGGATAGGTCTTGAGCTCGATCATGCCGGGCGGCGTCGGGGCGGGGTAGCCCTCGGGCAGCGGCGCCTCGACGAGCATGCCCATCTCCTTCAGCTGGCAGCCCTCGGCGCCGACGACCGGCTTCACGGCGGGGTCGCCGACGAGCCGGATGGTCTCACCGGGCGCAGGTGCGCCGTCCGGGCGTGCGGCCGACTTCGTCGCGGCGTCGCGGGGCGCGGCGGGCGAGGTCGCGGCGGCGTCTCCGGCGGGCTGGAAGGTCGAGGCAAGGAAGGCGAGCGTGGCGATCAGCATGGATGGAGTCCTCGGCGTCGGCTTCGCCGGCCACGGCCCGCCCGATGCATCGGGGCGGTGCAGCCGATATTCCCGCGGATGCGGGCCGTTCGCGGCCCGCAAGTAGGATCAGGCCATGGCGGACGCATCCGCAGGCACCATGCCGGCCGCGACGTGGGAGTACAGCCCCGCGCCGGAAACCGTGAAGGTTTCCGTGCCCGAGCGCACCCGGCTGTGGATCGGCGGCCGATGGGTCGATCCGCATTCCAAGCGCTGGTTCGCGTCGGTGAACCCGGCCACCGAGGCGACGCTCTCGCAGGTGGCGGAGGCCGATGCCCGCGACGTGGACGCCGCGGTGCAGGCCGCGCGCAAGGCATTCAAGCCGTGGTCGCGACTGCGGGCCTCCGAGCGCGCCAAGTACCTCTACCGGATCGCCCGGCGCATCCAGGAGCGCGCGCGCGAGCTGGCGGTGCTCGAGACGATGGACGGCGGCAAGCCGATCCGCGAGAGCCGCGACTTCGACGTTCCCGCCGCCGCGCAGCACTTCTTCCACCACGCGGGCTGGTGCGACAAGCTCCGCTGGGCGCTGCCCGGCCACGAGGCGCCGCGGCCGCTCGGCGTGTGCGCGCAGGTGATCCCGTGGAACTTCCCGCTCCTCATGGCGGCGTGGAAGATCGCGCCCGCGCTTGCCTGCGGCAACACGGTGGTGCTGAAGCCCGCGGAGACGACGTCGCTGACGGCACTTCGGCTGGCCGAGATCCTGGAGGAGTGCGAGCTGCCGCCCGGGGTGGTCAACATCGTCACCGGTGCCGGCGAGACGGGCAAGGCGCTCGTCGAGCATGAGGGCGTCGACAAGGTCGCCTTCACCGGCAGCACCGAGGTCGGCAAGCGGATCGCCAAGGCCTGCGCGGCGCGCGGCACGCGGCTGACGCTCGAGCTCGGCGGCAAGAGCCCGAACATCGTGTTCGCCGACGCGGCCATCGACCAGGCGATCGAGGGCATCGTGCAGGGGATCTGGTTCAACCAGGGCCACGTCTGCTGCGCGGGAAGCCGGCTGTTCGTCGAGGAGTCGGTGCTGCCCGAGGTGACCCGCAAGCTCGAGCTGCGCATGCGGACGCTCCGCGTGGGCGATCCGCTCGACAAGAACACGGACGTCGGCGCGATCAACTCGGGGGCGCAGCTCGCGACCATCGAGCGCTACATCAAGGCCGGCGCACAGGAAGGATGCGTGGTCTGCCAGCCCGGTGAACACGCGCTTCCGACGAAGGGCTACTGGTGCCGGCCGACCTTCATGACGGGCGTGCAGCCCTCGCACGTGGTGGCCCGCGAGGAGATCTTCGGGCCGGTGCTCGCGGTGATGAGCTTCCGCACGCCCGAGGAGGCGATCACGCGCGCCAACAACTCTGCCTACGGCCTGGCCGCCGGCGTGTGGACCGACAAGGGCAGCAAGGTCTTCGACGTCGCGCGGCGCCTGCAGGCGGGCGTCGTGTGGTGCAACACCTACAACATGTTCGACGCCACGAGCCCCTTCGGCGGGTTCAAGGAGAGCGGCTTCGGGCGCGAGGGCGGCATGCAGGGCCTTGCCGCCTACCTGGCCGACTGACGACGGACCCACCGATGGCAGACGCCGACCGCATCCCCGTGCTCAAGACCTGGAAGCTCTTCGTGAAGGGCGCGTATCCGCGCTCGGAGAGCGGGCGGACGCTGCCGCTCGCCGGGCACGACGGCACGCTGGTGGCGCACCTCTCGCACGCGAGCCGCAAGGACCTGCGCGATGCCGTCGAGGCGGCGCGCGCGGCGTTCCCGGCGTGGAGCGGTGCGACGGCCTACCTTCGGGGGCAGGTCGTCTACCGCCTGGCGGAGATGCTGGAAGGGCGCACCGCGGACCTCGCGGACGCCGTCCGCACGACCACCGGCGTGTCGCGCAAGAAGGCCGAGGCGGAGGTGGCGACGGCCATCGACCGCACGGTGTGCTGGGCCGGCTGGTGCGACAAGTTCCAGATGGTGATGGGGAGCCGCAACCCGGTGGCCGGGCCGTACCACAACTTCAGCATGCCCGAGCCGAGCGGCGTGTGCGTGGCGATGCACGCGTCGGCGGAGCGGCACCCGCTGCTCGGGTTCCTGTCGCTGGTGCTGCCGCCCCTGTGCGCGGGGAACGCGGTGGTGGCGGTGGCGCACCCGGCGCATCCGCTGGGTGCGCTGCTCGTGGCCGAAGCCGCGCCGACCGCGGACATCCCGGCGGGCGCGCTCAACGTGCTCACCGGCCAGGCGGCGGAGCTGGCGACGTGGATCGCCGGGCACCGTGACGTCGACGGCGTGCACGCCGTGGCCGATGCCGAGACGGCCGCCGTGCTGCGCGCCGGGGCCGCCGAGAACCTCAAGCGGGTGCACGTCCTTGCCGAAGACGAGGACTTTTCCGACGAGGAACGGTGGACGAGCCCGCGGCGCCTGGCGCCGTTCGTCGAGACGAAGACGATCTGGCACCCGAGCGCGTGCTGAGATTGCCCCGCTCCTCCACCGACCGTTTTCCTACGATCTCGGCGTGACCGCAGCCCAGGCCACCGCATCCGATCTGGTGCTTACCTCCGTCGAGGGCGGGATCGCCACCATCACGCTCAACCGCCCCGATCGCGCCAATGCGATGAGCCGAGAGCTGATCGCGGCGTTCGGTGCCGCGGTCGATGCGGTGGCGGCGCGCTGCGCGCCGGCCGGCGATGTCCGGGTGATCGTGCTCGCGGGCGCCGGCAAGGCGTTCTGCGCCGGCATGGACCTGCGGGGCGTGATGGACGATCCGGTGGCGATGGGCGACATGCTGCGCGGGCTGTCGCGCGCGAGCCGCGCCCTGCGCCGCGTCAGCGTGCCCACGATCGCCCGCGTCCACGGTGCGGCGATCGGCGGCGGCTGCGGGCTGATGGTGGTGACGGATTTCGCGGTCACGCACCCGGAGGCGAAGCTCGGCTACCCGGAGGTCGATCTCGGCATCTGCCCGGCGGTGGTGGCGCCATGGCTCATCCGACGGATCGGCGCGGGCCGCGCGCGCGCCATGCTGCTTGCCGGCGGCACCATGACGGGCCAGCAGGGCTTCGAGGCGGGGCTTGCGACGCACCTCTGCGCCGCCGAGGAACTCGATGCCACGGTCGCGGCGCTTGCCAAGCGGCTGGCCTCGGGCGGGCCCAACGCGCTGGCCACCACCAAGCGCTGGCTGAATGAGCTGGACGGCTCGATGGACGACGCGGTGCTCGACCGTGCCGCCGAGCTGAGCGCCGAGATCATCGCCGGCGCCGAGGCGCAGGAGCGCCTGCGCAAGGCGTTCGCGGCGCGCTGAGCGGGCAGCCGCCGGGTCGCCCGCCGTACGCTGCGCGCATGTCCAGCCCGCTCCGCATCGAACGCGATTCCGAGGGGATCGTCACGCTCTGGCTCGACCCGAATCCCGCCAAGCCGCGCGGGGGCGTGGTGGTGCTCGATGCGTGGCTCGTCGGCGCGATCGCGGAGGCGTGTGCGGCGATCGCCCGCGACGGCTGCACCGGCCTCGTGCTTGCCTCGAGCAGCACGCGCGTCTTCGTGGCCGGTGCCGACCTTGCCGAGATCGACGCCCTCGACGACGCCGGCCTGCATGCCTACCTCGAGCGCGGCGCGGCGGCGTTCGCGGCGATTCCCGCGCTCGGCGTGCCGAGCGTGGCGGTCGTGCACCGGGCGGCGCTCGGCGGCGGCCTGGAGCTCGCGATGCACTGCGACGCGCTCGTCGGCACGCTGCCGGGCGAGGGCGAGAAGCCGTGGCTCGTCGGCCTGCCCGAGGCCGGCCTCTGCATCTGCCCCGGCTGGGGCGGCACGCAGATGCTGCCCGCGCGCATCGACCCGAAGGCTGCGATGGTGGCGACCGCGAGCGGCGCTCCGTGGAAGTGCACCGACGTGCCGGCGGGGCTCTTCGACGTCGTGATGCCCGCCGGAAGCACCCAGGCCGCGCTCATCGACGCGGCGAAGAAGTGGATCCACGCCGAGCGCGCGGCGACAAACGCCGGCGCGTCGGGTGCGTTCGCCGCGCAGCGGGCGCCGCGGCGCACCATCGGACCGGCGGATGCCTCGCGCATGGAGCCCGCGCTCCTTGCCGCGCGCGGCGAACTGCCCCCGAGCGAGCACGCCGATGCATGCTTCCACTGCGTGCACATGGGCCTGACGAACGGCTGGGATGCCGCGGTCGGCGCCGAGCGCGCGCACCTCGTGCGCCTGCGGCACACGGCGCCCGCGCGCGCGAAGCTCGCGGCGTTCCTCAACAAGTCCTGATCGCGGATCCTTCCCCACCGGCCCCTTCCCCATGACCGCCCACCTCACCGTCCTCGCGTCGCTCGGCGTCGCCATCCTCCTGAGCCCCGAGACGCTGATCCTCGGGCTGATCATGGCGTGCGACAAGCGCGCGCCCCGGCTGGTCGCGTGGATGTACGCCGTCGGCGCCGCCGTCGGTCTGGCGATGGCCGTCACGATCGGCCTGCTGGTGGCGCCGTCATCGGCGTCGGCCGCGGCCGCCGGCGCGAAGCCGGCGACGCCGACCTGGACCGAGTTCGCGGTGCGCGCGGCGATCGCGGCCGTGCTCATCGTCATCGGCGTCCAGCGCGTGATGAACGCGATGCGCGCCGCGCCGATCGCGGCGGTCGAGGCGCAGGAAGCGAAGGTGCCCAAGCCGGGACACGGCGCGCTGTCGCGGCTCAAGGCGTGGTTCGCCGAGAAGTTCGGCGGCCACATCGGGAAGAACCTGCCCACCTGGCGGCGCTGCCTGCGCTCGGGCCTGCTCGGCTTCGCCACGATGGGCATCCACCCGAAGTGCCTGGCGATCGGCATCGCCGCCGGCCACCAGGCGATGCAGGTCGCGGACGAGGCGCAGCGCTCGCTCGGGCTGACGGTCTTCGCGGCGATCTCGATGGTGCCGGCGCTGGCGCCGGCGATCATCGAGACGGCACGCGGCGGCGCGTGCGCGGCGATCAAGGAATCGACCGAGCGCTTCATGAAGACCAACGGCCGCTGGGTGAGCGCCGCCATCCTGCTCGGCGCCGGCGCCTACGTGGCGGTCAACGCATGGCACGAGATGCCCGGCCGCGCGCCGGCGGATGCGGTGACCGCACCCGCCGGCGAGGCGGCACCCGGAAGCGCGAAGTAGGCAGGCGTCGAGCCGTCAGCCGGGGCAGGGGCCCCACGCGGCAAGGAGCTGACCGAGGTCGATGCCGTCGACCGCGCCGTCGCGGTTGAAGTCGGCGGGGCAGCCATCTGCAGTGCACGGGCCCCAGTCGCCGAGCAGGACACCGAGGTCATCACCGTTCACGAAGTCGTTGTCGGTCAGGTCGCCGACGCAGATGCAGACGGTGTTTCCGCCGAGGTCCTGCCAGGGCCCGGCGAGGTTCGGCCGGGGCAGGTTCGTGCAGACCGTGGTGCCGGCCAGCGACATCCGCGCGGTCCCAGGAGCGGCAAGGACGCCGATTCCGCCTTGGGCGACCAGTGCCGAGTTGGAATTCACGACGCAATCCACGAGGCTCAGCGTCGCCGACGGGTCTCCGCCATGGTCGAAGGAGATCCCGCCCATGACCGAGGTGCTGAGGTTGCCCGTCACGGTCACGCGCGTCAGCAGCGTGGCGCCGTTGAACACATGCAGCCCGCCTCCGCGGCTCTCGCACGTGTTCTGCTCGACGAGGCAGTCAGTCATGCTCGCCGTGCTGTTCAGGAACTGGACGGCGCCTCCGAAGGCGCCCGCGCGGTTCATCCGGAAGGTGCATCGCTCGAAGGTCGTCGACGAGTTGCGCAGGTAGGCACCCCCGCCGTAGCTGGCGAAGTTGTCCTCGAACACGCAGTCGCGGACCTTGGCTGCGCTCTCGTTGGCGAACAAGCCGCCGCCGACGAGGAACTGGGGCGCCTGCGGGATGGGCGAGCCGGAGAGTCCGCCTCGGACGGTGAAGCGCTCGAGTGCGGCTGTCGGCGGTTCGTTGCCGGACAGCCGCACCACGGCCGACAGCTGGCTGCCGCTGCCCTGGATCGTCGTGGTCGACGCACCCGCGCCGCGAACCACCACGTTCCTGCCGCGGAAGTCGATCGGTCCCTGGTAGGTACCGGCGGCGACCAGCACCGTGCCGGATTGACCCGGCTGGATGGCATCGATGGCGGCCTGGATCGTCGGATGGTCTTGCGGAACCGCGAAGATGTTCTCGCAGATGTCGGGGATGCGATTTTCGTTGGAATCCCCGAGCTGCCCGCGAAGTATCTGCCCGAAGTCCACCTCGCCGTCGCCATTGCAGTCAGCCGAGTACTCGACGACGAACGCGATCGCGGTGTTCGATGCCGGTACGTCATTCACCCTTCGCACGTACTGGTTCTCGCCGAACTGGAGCGCGTCCTCGCAGCAGGGAAAGTTGTTCGGGTTTCCCTGCCCCATGGCCGCCAGGACGGACGGTTCGATGGGCTGCCCGGACACCCAGCGCCACCCACCGGCCGGCTCGGAGAACATCGGGTCTGCGGGATCCTGGTACCCGCCGATCCAGGGGCCACGCCAGAAGTTGAAGCGCTGCGTCCAGAACAGCGGCCGGATCGCCAGTCCGGATGCCACGAAATTGAACTCCTCGATGGTCTCGAAGCTCGCAAGCGCTCCCTGCAGTGCCGCAGCCGCACTTCGCGCCTGGTTCCAGTTGAGGCCGGACGGCACCGTGCGCACCTCGTACCAACGACCATTGCCGCCCTCGGAGGCGCGCCATTGGATCGGGTAGTTGCCGGTGACGCAGGTTGATCCGGACTCGCAGCAGTCCGGAATGTTGTTGCCGTTGAAGTCCGGCAGCGTGCCGTCGCGGCACTGCCCGTAGTCGACGATGCCGTCGCTGTTGCAGTCGGCGGACCATTCAACGATCCACTCCGCGGTGCCAGACCAGCATCCGGATGGACCCCCGATGTCGTTCCAACCGGCACAGTTCAATGTCGCGTAAGGCCCATCGCCACTGGGAGTCCCACCGAACCAGTTCGTGTAGCCAACCGGCTCTCCATCCGACCAGGTGTTCGTGCCTTGGTAGCCCATCCATCCAAGCGAGTCCTTGGTGTTCGTGCAATACGTGGACAGAAGCAACGTGTTCTCTGCCGCGGAAGTGACCGAGACCAGGTCTCCGCCAGCGAGAAGCGATCGCTCACGGGCTACCGCCCAGCAGTTTGCGGCTGTCGAATCGGAAACGAGCTCATACCAATGCCCATTCCCCCCATCCTCCACCCGCCACTGCACCGCCTGCGCGTGGCTGGCATCCGCGACCGAGAGCGCCGCACTGAGGGCCGCGACGCCCATGAACTGCTTCTGCATCGAACTGGTCTCCGAGTTTGGCGGGCTGGCCCCTGGATCGCCTGGCGTTGCACGTGACGCCGGAAGGAGGCCCCGGGAGACAGAGCCATCGGATTCGGATCGGTTCGGGAACACCTGGACGGATTTCCGGGTGTCGACGGCCAGAAAGCCCGCCGCGGACACCATGAGCAGCGTGATGCTGGCCCCCGCGCGTCCAATTCGCACCGGAGTGCCGGACTGCGAATTCCCGGGGGATTCGGCCCGTGCCATCGCTTGCGCCCCCGTCGACTCGGCCGCCGCTCCCGTCGGCGTGCTTCCTGGGTTGGGCTCGGCACCCAGTCGCAGCAGGCGCGCCGCGTGCGCTGCCGACAGCCGTGTGCGTTCCACCACTGGCGGGTGATCACTGGGCTCGTCCATCGAAGGCACCGAGCCGAGGGCCCGGGCGCCGTTCGATCCGACTTCGTTCGATTTGCGCGTGACGTGCACTTCTTCCCCACGCAGTCGTTCGGTCAGGTTCAGCCCGCCTCGACGATCCGCAGCACCTCCGCCAGCGCGTCCTCGAGCCCGGACTCCGGCACGCCTTCCTCGCGGAGGATGTCGCGTACCGCCCCTCTCACGGCGCCGGCGACGCGCCGTACGGCGTTGAAGCAGTCATTGCGTCCGATGCCCAGCGCGCGGGCCACCTGTTCGTATGGCATGCCGTCGATCACGTGCATGCGCAGGACGGCATCGTCGTGCTCGCGTCCGCGCTCGAGCAGCTCGTGCTGCACGCGTGCATAGGCCTCGTTGACGATCGCGAGCGCCCAGGAGCGGTCGAAGGCGGCGGCGGCGTCGCGTTCCATGGCGGCCGTGGCCTCAAGTACCTCCTCCGCGGCGAGCGCACGACGCTCGCGGTCGCGCTGCGCATCCCGCCG
>JBEITQ010000082.1:0-7881 GCA_040374835.1 Phycisphaeraceae bacterium
CCCGCCCCGAAGTCCGGCGGATCCTCGGCTCCCGCCGCCCCCGCCGCGGCCGCCCCCGGCGGCACCGGCAAGCCCAGCGGCAAGACCGACAAGGAGGGCTACCAGCTCGACGAGAACGGCTACCGCATCTCGCCGAAGAAGGGCGCCTTCGTGCTGCCGTGGACCGGCCCGGTCGGCCAGACCGCCCGCAACGAGGAGATGGAGGCGATCGCCAAGGAGGCCGACAAGTGGGGCCCCGGGCAGATCATCATCCTGGACATCGACAGCCCCGGCGGCCTGGTCACGGAGATCTTCGAGATCAGCGAGTCGCTCGGCAACATCCGCAAGCGCCACCGCGTGGTCGCGTGGGTGCGCGAGGCGATCTCGGCCGCGGCCTGCACCTCGATGCACTGCGACGAGATCTACTTCCGCACCGTCGGGTCGCTCGGCGCCTCGACGATGATCGCCGGCGCCAACACCGTCTACGGCGAGCCGCTCGAGGCGTTCAAGCGCGAGATCGGCGACGTGATCGAGCAGAACGGCCGCCCGCGCATGGTGTTCGACGCCATGGTGCTGGCGAAGGACGTCCTCACCTACACCAAGGACCCGGTGACCGGCAAGGTCACCTGGCACAACAAGATCACCGGCCTGCCCGGCGAGGTCGTCCTCTCCAACGAGAAGGACAACCTGGTGTTCACCGCGAGCACCGCGCTCGACTCCGGCTTCAGCAAGGGCACCGCCGACACCGAGGAGGAGCTCGCGGCGCTCCTGGGCCTCGCGGAGTGGTACGAGGTCAGCGACTACGGGCGCAAGCTCGCGGCGAGCTGGAAGAAGCTCTTCGAGGACTGCGAGAAGGACATCGACCTGCAGATGAACCTGCTGAACGTGCCGAAGGCCGGCGGCGAGATCGAGCAGGTCAACGCCGAGATCCGCACGCTCGAGCGCCTGCTCTCGTGGCTGAAGCGCTGCGAGCCGTGCGCGGAGAGCAAGGGCCTCGACAAGGAGCGCCTCGAGCGCGCCCTGAAGGACGCGCGCAAGCGCCTGGCCGACCTGCGCCGCGCGCAGCAGTGACCCGCGCGCGGGCCGCGCGCGGTCAGCCGACGTCGCGCCGCTGGAAGAGGACGGTCGCCGTGCACAGCGCGGCGGTGACCACGAGCGCGCCGTAGGCCGCCGCGGGCAGCAGGTAGTCGACCGGCAGGTCGCGCTTCTGCTGCACGGCGTCGGAGAGCCAGAACACCTGGAAGTTCGGGATGGCCGCGTACAGCGCCTTGAGGGCCCAGTACTGCAGGTGGTTGGCGTCCAGCGCGCTGCCGGCCGTGCCCTCCGCCGCGAGCCGGTCGAGCATGTCGGCCGTCGCCTTCAGCCGCCGACCGACCAGCCAGTCGCTCATCAGGCCCAGGACGAACGCCCCGAAGGTGACGCCGAGCGTCACGACCTGCCCGAACCGCGTGCTGACGGCGACCGCGATCCCCGCGAGCGCCATGAGCCCGGTCCACATCATGGCGACCGCCAGCCACAGCCGGCCCTCGAACTGCGCGGTGGGCGCAAGCGGCGTCCAGTCCTTGTCGAAGAGGAGGCACACCAGGTAGGCGGTCCCCAGCATGGGCAGCGCCAGCCCCGTCGCCGCGGCCGGGAAGCTCCAGCCGTACATGTAGTTGGCCCACGCGGCGCCGAGGACGGCGCCGAGCGCCGCGAGGCACCCCAGCGCGATCACCGGCAGGTGGTAGGGCGTGCGCACCGTGGGCATGGTGCCGTGCATCTCCACCAGCATCAGGACGAGCGCCAGCACCAGCGTGCACGCCGTGAGCGCGAGCGCCACGCCGAGGAACTTGCCCCACACGAAGGCCGGGCGGCCGACGGGCTTCGAGACCACGGTGAGCACGGTGCGGTTGTCGACCTCGCGGCCGAGCGCGCTGGTGGCGAGGAACGCCGCCAGCAGCGTGCCCGCGACGAACACCGTGCTCAGCGCGATGTCGACGAACATCCGCTGGTCGTCCATCAGCGTGAATCCCGAGAACGGGATGCTCATCACGACGAGCAGGGTGCCCGCCACCATGACCGCCAGCACCACCGGCTGGCGCAGGCACTCGAGGGCCGTGTTGCGGGCGATCGCCCAGAGCTGCGTGAGGAAGTCCATGGCGTCGGGAAGCGTGCCTGCCGGGACGGCGGCAGCGTGAATACAGTACCTTGCGCCCCTCCGCGCGTTCCCCGGATCCCCCTCCGATGCCCCCGATGCGCCCAGACCAGTACGCCCACCAGCAGGCCACCCGCGTGGCCGGGTTGGGCCTCATCGTGCTGCTCGCCGTCGGGCTCGTGCTCCTGGTCATGGGCCGCGCGGTCGGCAGCACCGCGCTCGTGCACGCGAGCGCGCTGCCCTTCGTCGGCGTGCTGGCCTGGGCGATCCTCGCCGTGGTCGGGCACCAGCAGCGGCTCGCCGCCCTGGAGTCGCTCGAGGCCGAGGAGCTGCGCGCCACGCGCGGGGCGTCGACCGTCTTCGATTCCGAGCGGGCGGCCGACTCCATGGTGGCCACGCGGCGACTCGACTGGATGCTGCGCGTCCTGGTGCCGGCGGCGAGCCTGGCGCTCGCGGGCGCGCTGGCCGCGGCCGGCACGTGGACGGTGCGCACCCTGTCGGCGCTCGACGGCGACCTGAGGGCGGATGCCTCGCTCGAGCCGCCGGTGCCGTTCTCGGCGGGCGGCGCGACGGGCTGGCAGCTCGCCGTGTGCGTGGGCCTGGCGCTCGTCTGCTTCATCTTCGCTCGCTTCGCCGCGGGCATGTCGCGCCAGCCGGCCTGGCAGAACCTTCGCGGCGGGGCGTGCATGACGGTCGGCACGTCGCTGGCGCTGCTCGCGATCGCCGTGGGACTGGTGGCGGACGCCTTCGGGCAGGCAGGGCTCCTGGAGGACCTGACCTTCGCGATCGGCGTCGGGGAACTCGCGGTCGCGGCCGAGGTGGTGCTGAACTTCGTTCTGGCGCTCTACCGCCCGCGCCGCGCGGGCGAGGTGCCGCGCCCGGCCTTCGATTCGCGCGTCCTGAGCCTGGTCGCCGCGCCCGACTCGATCGTCCGCTCGATCAACGAGGCCGTCAACTACCAGTTCGGCTTCGACATCACCTCGAGCTGGGGCTACCAGCTGCTGCTGCGCAGCACGGCGTGGCTCCTGGGCCTCGGGACCGCGGTGCTCGTCGCCATGTCGTGCGTGGTGGTCGTGCCGCCCGGGCAGCAGGCCGTTCGCCTGCGCGGCGGGGCGATCGTCGGCGAGGTGTACGAGGCGACGGTGATGCTCAAGTGGCCGTGGCCGGTCGAGACCGCCGCGGTGCACGACGTCGCGCGCATCCGCACGCTGGTGCTCGGGCCGAAGCCGATGAAGGTCGGCGCCGTGAACACGTGGGGCGACGAGGCCGCGCGCGACCAGGACCGCTTCCCGTACATGGTGGCGGCGCCGAACGTCTCCGAGCAGGTGCGGCGCGAGGCCGGCAGCACCGGCACGGACGACGCGGCCGCGCAGTCGGTGGCCGAGCGCTTCGCGCTCGTCGACGCCGACGTCGTGATGAGCTACCGGATCGCGCCGGGCGGGCTGCTCGCCTGGCTCGACTTCGCCTCCGAGGCGCGATTCCGCCGCGCCGGCGCCGACGTGCGCGAGCGCCTGGTGCGCGACATCGCCCTGCGCGAGGTGACGCAGCACCTGGCCACGCAGCCGATGGACGACGTGCTGTCGCCGCGCGGCGACTCGCTGGTGCGCTCGCTGCGCGAGCGCATCCAGGGAGCGCTCGACCGCGCGGGTTCCGGCGTCGAGGTCGTGGCCGTGCAGGTGCCCGCGCTGCGCCCGCCCGCGGGAGAGGGCGCGGGCATGTTCGAGGAGATCTCGATCGACCGCCAGAACGCGCGCAAGCTCCGCGAGGAGGCCGACCGCCTCGTCCGCGCCTCGATGGCCGCGATGGCCGGGACGCCCGAGCGCGCCGGCGAGATCGTGGCCGCGATCGAGGCCTACGAGCGCGCCGAGCGCAGCTCGGGGGAGTCCGCCCCGGAGACGCTCGAGGCGCGCGCCAAGGCCGAGACGCTCATCATGCAGAGCCGCGGCGCCGCCGCGGGGCTGATCGCGGCCGCGCGCGCGCGCCGCTGGGCGATCGTCATGGGCGCGGCCGGCGATGCCGCGCAGGTGCTCGGGCAGGCGCCCTCCTACCGCGCGGCGCCCGAGCTCTACAAGCAGTTCCGCACCATGCAGGTGCTCGGCCGCGCGCTGGCCTCGGCGCGCGCCAAGTACGTCCTCGGCCCGGGCGTGTCCGGCCGGACCGACCTCGACGTGACCATGAAGCAGGCCGAGTCGGGCCTCAACCTCTCCGACTACCTCGAGCGCAAGGAACCCGCCTCGGGAGGAAGCAAACCATGAACCGCACCGTCGGCATCGTCGTCGGCATGCTCATCGTGCTCGTGCTGGTGCTCTACAACACCACGTACACCGTCAACTTCCACGAGGTGGCGGTGGTCACCCGCTTCGGCAAGCCTGCCGGGGTCGTGCGCGAGCCGGGACTGCACCTGAAGGCGCCCTTCTTCGTCGACCAGGTCACGCGCCTGGACACCCGCCAGCAGCTCATCGAGAGCCCGCTGGAGACCGTGATGACCCGCGACGGCCAGCAGGTGCTGGTGCAGGCGTTCATGACCTGGCGGATCGACACCGACCCCGACGCGACGCTGCGGTTCTTCACGAGCTACGCGTCGGTCGACGGCGCCGCCAAGGAGCTCGAGACCCAGCTGCAGGGCGCGCTGCGCGCGATCGGCGGCTACGCGTTCTCCGACCTGGTGGGGCAGGGCAGCAAGCTCGGCGAGGCCGAGTCGGCGATCCTGGAGGACCTGAAGCGCACGCGGCTCGCGGGCACCATGCCGGTGAGCGTGGGCATCTCGCAGGTGGTGCTTCCGAACAAGACCACGGTCGCGGTGCTCCGCCGCATGGCCGCGGTGCAGGAGACCCTCGCCAACCTCGAGGAGGCGAAGGGTGCCAGCGCCGCCGAGGCCCTCAAGAGCCAGGCGAAGAGCCAGGCCGACATCATCATGAACTTCGCCGACCAGTGGGCGGCGCGCATCGAGGCCAAGGGCAACGAGGAGGCCACCCGCTACTACCAGGAGATGCGCTCCGAGGCGGAGCTCGCCATCTTCCTGACGTGGCTCGATACGCTGAAGGCGTCGCTCTCCTCGAACACCACGTACATCACCGACACGACGCGCGCGCCGTTCCACCTGATCGACCTGGAGGCGCCGGTCGACGCGAAGGGCATCCCCCAGCCGGGCCGCCAGCCCGCGAAGAAGTGAGCCGTGGCCGAGTCTCCCGACCAGCTCCCGCAGGATGACGCCGCCGAGGCCCCGCGCCGCGGCGCGAGCGCGCGCTTCGACGTGGCCGGGGGCCCCGGCACCGAGGCGGCGATGCGGCAGGCGATGGACCCGGCCAACCAGTCGCTCGGCGAGGCGCTGCGCCTCAGCTACCGCGTGCTGCAGCTGGGCATCCTGGTGCTGGTGGCGGTGTTCCTGCTGAGCGGCTTCCAGACGGTGCAGGAAGGCCAGACCGGCGTGAAGACCGTGTTCGGCCGCATCGAGGGCGCGCCCGGCGCCGAGGCGGTCACCCCGGGGCTGCAGCCGTTCTGGCCGTACCCGGTGGGCGAGATCGTCCGCCTGCCGCAGAAGGACGCGGTCGAGCTGAACCGCGAGTTCTGGCCGCGATTCAAGGATGGCGCCACCACGCTCGAGGCCGCGACCGGCGCGGCGCTGCCCGACGACCCGATCCGCCCGGGCCAGGACGGATCGCTGATCACCGCCGACGGCGACCTCGCGCACGTGCGCATCGCCGCGGAGTTCACCGTCGACGACGCCGTGCGCACGCTCGGCGAGTTCCGCCCCGAGGCGCTGCGCGAGCTGGTGCGGCGCGCGCTCGCGCGCGGGATGGTGCACGTGGCGGCCGAGTACACGCTGGCCGAGCTCCTGGAGACCCGCGACGGTCCCGAGCAGTCGCTGCGGCTGAAGGCGCAGGCGCAGCTCGACGCGATGGGCGCGGGCGTGCGCCTCGGCGCCGTCACGATCCCCGAGAAGATCGCGCCGCTTGCCATCCGCAACGTCTTCGGCCGCGTCCAGGAGGCGCGCGAGAACGCGAAGCTCTCGCTCGAGAAGGCGCAGCAGGAGGCCAACTCGATCCTCGTCGGCATGGCCGGCCCCGGCTGGGCCGAGATCCTCGACCTGGTGCAGCGCTACGAGGTCGAGCTCGGCAAGGGCGACCTGGCCGCGGCCGACCGCGTGATGAGCGAGCTGGGCGCGCGCCTGGAGGGCGAGGGCAGCGTGGGCCAGACGTCCGCGATCATCGCCCGCGCCCAGGCGTACCGCGCCACGCTGCGCGCCACGCTCGGCAAGGAGGTCGGCCGGCTCTCCGGGCTGGCGCCGAGCTTCCGCGAGAACCCCGCGCAGCTCGTCCGCAAGCTTTGGCTCGATGCGCTGCGCGAGGTGCTCGCCTCGCAGACGGCCGAGGTCGTGGCCTCGCCCGACCGCGGCGGCGCGGTGCGGCTCGGCTTCGAGAGCTCGCCCGAGGTGATGCAGCGCCGGCGCGACGACGAGCTCGAGCGCCGCAAGCGCGAGGCCGCCGTCGACCCGATGGCCGGATCGTTCCAGCTCGGCAGCCGGCAGATCATGATCGATGCCCCGGGCCGTCGCCTGAACCGCGAGGCCGAGAAGGGGTTCGGCCGCGACTGATCGCGGCGGGAGTCTCCCCCGATGGCAGCGAACGACACCACCGAGGCCGTCGTCGAGGCGCAGGGCCTCACCAAGGTCTTCTCCGACTTCTGGATGCGCCGCAAGGCCGTCGCGGTCGACGGCATCGACCTGAGCATCCGCCGCGACGAGATCTTCGGGCTCCTCGGCCCCAACGGGAGCGGCAAGAGCACCACGATCAAGATGATCCTGGGCCTGCTGCACCGCACGCGCGGCCGGCTGGCCGTGTTCGGCCGCGACCCCACCGACGTCGAGGTGAAGCGGCGGATCGGCTACCTGCCGGAAGAGACGTACATGTACCGCTACCTCTCGCCCACCGAGACGCTCGACTTCTACGGTCGGCTCTTCGGCCTGGCGCGGGCGGTGCGGGTGCGGCGCACCGAGGAGCTGCTCTCGATGGTCGGGCTGTCGCACGCGGCGCACCGGCCGGTCGGGGAGTTCTCCAAGGGCATGGCGCGGCGCCTGGGCATCGCGCAGGCGCTGATCAACGACCCGGAGCTCCTGATCCTCGACGAGCCGACCTCGGGCCTCGACCCGCTGGGGACGCGGCAGGTCAAGGACCTGCTGCTCGACCTCGGCCGCCGGGGCAAGACCATCATCCTCTCCAGCCACCAGCTCGACGACGTGCAGGACGTGTGCGACCGCATGGTGATCCTCTACGGCGGGCGCGTGCGCAGCGAGGGCACGGTCGACGAGCTGCTCGAGGACTCCGGCCGCTCGGTGATCACCGTGCCGCACCTGGATGCGGAGGCCGCGCGGCGCGTCGAGCGCGTGCTGCAGGACACCGCCCACGTGCGGGTCGAGCGCATCGCCTCGCCGCGGCAGCGGCTCGAGGACCTCTTCATGCAGATCGTGGAGCGGGCCCGCGCCGAGAAGACCGAGACGAGCGGCGCGCAGGCGGGCGGCCCCACCGCGGCGTTCCTGCGCGGCGAGCAGCCGGGCGAGGGCGGCGGGCTGATCCGCGAGCTGGTGTCCGCGCCGGCCCCGCAGACGACCGCGACGCCCGTCGCGCCGGCGGCCCCCTCGCCGTCGAAGGCCGAGGTGGTCGAGGAACTGGTCGCGCGGCCCGAGCCTGCGCCGGCGGCGTCCGCGCGTCCGGAACCGGCGCGCCCGGAACCCGCCCGCCCCGCGGCTGCGCCCGCCCAGCCGCCGGCCC
>JBEITQ010000095.1:0-7308 GCA_040374835.1 Phycisphaeraceae bacterium
GAAGCTTGCATACGGGTCGTTCTCCTGGCGCACGCAGGCACAGCAGGTGATGGTGCTCGTCGGCGACGCACCGCCGCACCCGGGCTGGGGCGGCGGCACCGTCGACCTCGCGCGCGCCGCGCGCGCACGCGGCATCGTCACGCACGTCATCAGCGCGCGCGACCCCAAGCGCCCCGACGAGGTGAAGCACTTCCCCGAGATCGCCCGCGCGGGCGAAGGACAGGTCATCCGGCTCGACGAGCGCAACGACCTCGTCGCGGAGCTCGCGGGCGTCGTCCTCGCCGACACCTGGCGCGACCACATGGTCGCGGTGTACGAGCGGTTCCTCCTGCTCTGCCGCTAGCGCGCCGGCTCGGCGGCCGAGCCCGACCAGCGCACCACCTCGCGACGGCCGGCGAGCGCCCAGGCCGCCTCCAGCATCGCGCGCACGCCGTCGCCGGTGGCGCCGGAGATCGAGACCGGGGCCTCGCCCTTGGCGAGCCCGATCGCCCCCGCGAAGCGCTGGATGCGCGCGGCACGCTCCTCCGGCGCGACGAGGTCGAGCTTGTTCAGGACGACGAGCTCCGGCTTCTCCGCGAGCTCCGGGGAGAACTCGTGCAGCTCGCCGCGGATGGTGCGCCAGTTCTGGGCGGGGTCGCTGCCGTCGAGCGGAGCCAGGTCGACCAGGTGCACGATCGCGCGCGTGCGCTCCACGTGCTTCAGGAAGTCGTGCCCGAGGCCGGCGCCCTGCGCCGCGCCCTCGATGAGCCCGGGAAGGTCCGCGACCACGAGCCGGCGTTCCGCATCGAGCTCGGCGATCCCCAGCTGCGGGCTCAGCGTCGTGAACGGGTACGCGCCCACCTTGGCGTTGGCGCGCGTCATGGTGCGCAGCAGCGTGCTCTTGCCCGCGTTCGGCAGCCCCACCAGGCCGATGTCGGCGATCAGCTTGAGCTCGAAGCGCAGGCGCCGCTCGACCGCGGGCTCGCCGGGGGTCGACTCGGTCGGCGTCTGCTTCAGCGGCCCCTTGAAGTGCTCGTTCCCCAGGCCGCCGCGGCCGCCCGGCGCGACCACCGCCCGCTGTCCGGGCGTGGCCAGGTCCACCAGCAGCTCGTCGGTGTCCGCGTCGGTGACCACCGTGCCCACCGGCACGCGCACCTCGACGCCCGCGCCGTCGGCGCCGTGGCAGCTCTTCTGCTCGCCGCGCCGGCCGTCCTCGGCGAAGAAGTGCGCGCGGAATGAGAACTCCACAAGCGTGTCCAGGTGCGGGTCCGCCACCACCACCACGTCGCCGCCGCGGCCGCCGTCGCCGCCGTCGGGGCCGCCCTTGGGGCGGTTCTTCTCGCGCCGCAGGTGCGAGCATCCGTCGCCGCCCTTTCCGGAGCGGACGGTGATCACGGCGGTGTCGACGAATGCGTTCATGGTCGCCTCGAACGAACGCCGCGCAGATCGGACGACCTGCGCGGCGTGGGGTGGACGGTCGGGTTCGTGCCGGCGCCGGTCAGGCGCGGTCGATGGCCAGCCGCGGCGTGGCCGGGTCGGACGGGATGATGTCCACGTTCCGGCCGCGGAAGCGGACGACGCCGTCGGCCAGCGCCATCAGGGTGTGGTCGCTGCAGAGCTTCACCAGGTAGCCGGGCTTCCAGCGCGTGCCGCACTGGCGGACGATGATCGAGCCGCTCTTGGCCTCCTGGCCGCCGAACAGCTTGACGCCGCGGAACTGGGCGTTCGAGTCGCGGCCGTTCTGGGTCGAGCCCTGGCCCTTCTTGTGTGCCATGACGAAGTCTCCTGCGTGGAAGGCGGACGGTTCCGCCGAGCCGCGCAGTGTAGCCCGACCCCGCAGGGGCCACAACCTCCCCGTGCGCCGTGCGTTATCGGCAGCCGGGCACCCTGGCCCTTCAGCGCATGATCCAGGCGTCCTTGAGCGTGTCGAACGATGCCTCGGCGGACGTCGCGGGCGCCTGCACGCCGGGCAGCGCATAGTGGCGCACCCACGTGCGGCGGACGATCGTGTCCTTGCCGCCCTGGGGATCCGCCACGCGGTCGAAGGCGGCGCTGGTGCCGGTGACGAACAGCGTGACTTCCTTCGTGTCGCCCTGCGCGGGCCAGACCACGAAGCCGTCCTTCGCGTTCTCCTCGCCTTCCTGGATCTCGCCCATCACCTGGACCTGGTCCAGCGCGCGCGGGGAGGCGCAGGTGCGCCGCAGGCGCGCGGCAGCATCGACCGGCACGTCCTTGCCGCCCGACAGGATGGTGCCGTCGCCCATGAGGAGCTCGAAGCGGGGCGCGAAGCGCTGCGGCTTGCCGGTCTTGTTGGCCACCACGTAGGTGAAGACCAGGAAGCGCTGCCCGGTCGCCTCGTCGGTCACCAGGGTGAGGGCCCCGGGGCGGAAGTCCAGATCGTCGCGCGTCGCCGGCTTCACGCGTGCCTGGCCCGGGGCCGGCGCCGCGGCCTGGACGGGCGCGGCGGGAACGGGCATGGCCAGCGCGATGCTGGCGGCGGCGAGGCAGGCGGCGGAGGCGGCGAGGCGGGCGGAAACCATGGAATACGGGATTCTACGTGGCCCGACGGCGAACGGTTACGCTCCCCACCGCCCGTGCCGATCCCACGCTTTCTCGGTCGAGGGACCCCGGAACCGCCGGTGCGCTGCGCCCGCGCGGGCGCCGGCGACCGGGCCACGGCCATCGCCATGGCGTTCGGGGGCCCGACGGGCTCGGCAGCGCGCCTCGAACGTCGTGCGGCCGCCGAGGGCGTCGACCTGTCCCGCGCGTGGGTGGCGTGGTCGGGCGACCGGATCGCGGCATCCGCGATCCTGGCGCCCCACCCCGGCCGGACCGGCCTCCTCATGACCAATCCGCCCCGGGACACCGCCCACGCGGACGTGGTCGGGGCGCTGATCGCCCATGCCATGGCGGACGCCGAGTCGTGCCGCGACATCCGGCTGGTGCAGTCGCTCTCGTCCCCCGACGAACCCCTGCGGCGGCAGGCCTACCTCGCGGGAGGCATGCGCCACCTCGCCACGCTCGACTACCTCGAACTCCCGGACGCGGCGTCGGTGGCGGCGGAGGAACTGCCCGCGGGCGTCGAATGCCGTCCCTGGGTCCGGACCGACCGTGCGATGCTCGAAGCGCTCCTCGCCGAGACCTACCGCGAGACGCTCGACTGCCCCGGGCTTGCGGAACTCCGGACGCCACGCGACATCGTCGACGGCCACCTTGCCTCGAGCGGCGATGCGCGCCACTGGTACGTCGCCTGGAAGGACGGCGCGCCCGCGGGAGCCGCGCTCGTGTCGACCGCCTCGCCGGCCGGCACCGTCGACGTCGTGTACCTCGGCCTGGTGCCCCAGGTCCGCGGCGGCGGCCTCGGGCGGGCGATCCTCGCGCATGCCCTGCGCGCGGCCGCATGCGAGCGCCGCGGACCGGCTTCGCTCGCCGTCGACGCACGGAACACGCCCGCGGTGCGCCTGTACCGCGCGCTCGGGTTCGTCTCCGTGCGCCGTCGCGACGCCTTCGTGGCGGTGCCGGCCGCCTAGCGCCATCGGCGCATCGGTGTCAAGCGCGGCCGGTTGTCCACATCGCACGCGCAGGATGCGGCCCGCACCGTGGATCAAATTTCCTCGTTGACTTGAACGCACGACCCTCGCGGCACTTACGCGCCCGCGGCGCGGAGGCGTCGCGCACCCCCGCTTGCGCGCGTCGGCGACCCCGTTACCCTTCCGCCGCCCCGCAGGATGCAGGGCCCCGTCGGGAGCGTGCGAAGGACTGCCGGACACCGCACTTCCTCGCGGGCACCACGTGCCCGGGATCCCAGACCCGAGCATGACCGCGACCGTCGCCACGGCCCCTTCCGCCGCCGCCCTCCCGGGCCGGACGCGCACGGACGGTCCCACGGCGGAGTCGGTCGAGCGGCGTCTCGAGGGCCGGATCGGCGCCTCGCGCTACCGGATGTGGTTCGCCGACCCCACGCGCTTCCTCCTGGAGGCCGGCGCGCTCGAGGTGCAGGTCCCCAGCCGTTTCGCCGCCGACTGGATCGAACGCCACTTCCGCGGCGAGATCTCGGCCGTGGCCGCCGACGTCGGGCTGGAGCGCGTGACGATCTCCGTGCGCGAGCAGGCGTCCGCGGCGCCCGAGCCCGTGGCGGCCGTCCCGGTGGCCCCGCCCTCGCCCGCGGCACGGCGCGACCAGCCGCGCTGGCGCCGGCTCGAGGACTTCGTGGTCGGCGACTCCAACCGCATCGCCTTCGAGGCCGTGCGCCGCATGGCCGAGGGCGACCTCGGCGGCATCCGGGGCATCCTGCTCCACGGCGGCTGCGGCGTGGGGAAGACCCACCTGCTGCAGGGCCTGTGCGCGGCACGGCGCGCGCGCCACCCCGGCGAGCGCATCCGGTACGTGACCGGCGAGCAGTTCACCAACGACTACATCCAGGCCGTCCGCGGCGGCACCATCGAGTCCTTCCGCTCGCGCGTGCGCGGGCTCGACCTCCTCGCCATCGACGACGTCCACTTCCTGTCCAACAAGGGCGCCACCCAGGCGGAGTTCCTGCACACGCTCGACGCCATCGGCCTCGCCGGCGCGCGCGTGGCGATCGTCACCGACGCGCACCCGCGCGCGCTGCGCGCCTTCAGCGAGGCGCTCGTCAGCCGCATGCTCGCCGGCATGGTGGTGCAGGTCGAGGCGCCCGACCGCGGCATGCGCGAATCGCTCGTGGTGCGGATGGCCGAGGAGCGCGGCATCGCCCTCGATGCCGGCGCCGCGCGCGCGATCGGCGACCGCGCCATCGGCAGCGTGCGCGAGATCGAGGGCGCGCTGGCGCGCATCGCCGCGGCGCTGCTGCTCGAGGACCGCGGCGGCATCGCCACGCTCGGCCTCGTGGAGCGCGCGCTCGGCCTGGGCGAGTCTGCCGTCCGCGGCGCGCCGCCGCGCATCTCGTCCATCGTCGAGGCGGCCTGCGAGGAACTCGGCGTCAGCCGCGACGACCTCGCCTCCGCCGGCCGTCACCGCAAGGTGGTGCTCGCCCGCGGGGTCGTGGTGCACCTCGCCCGCGAGATGACCACGCTCAGCTTCCCCGAAATCGCGCGCCACCTCGGCCGCACCGCGCACTCGAGCGCGCACGCCGCGGCCCGCCGGGTGCGGGACATGATGGACCGGGGCGAGGAGCTCCGCCCCGACGACGGCGCCTCGCCGCGATCGGTCCGCGAGCTGGTGGAGTCGGTGCGCCGCGGCGTCGAGCGCCGGGCGCGGGCAGGCCGATAGACTTCGCCGGATGCGGAGCCGCCTGGATCGAGCAAGCACGTCTGCGCTGGGGATGGTCCTGGCCGCGGCGGCGTGCTGCGCACCGGCGGCGGCCCAGTTCTACGAGAAGGTCGACCTTCGCCGTGCGCCCGTCGAGCGGCTGCGTGCGGCGCTGTCCGCCGACAACCAGGCGATCGGCGCCTCGGTCGCGGCGCTTGCGGGAATCGGCGATCCGCGCCTCGAGCCCGTGTTCCGAAGGATGGCGGGCGGCGACGCACCGCCGGTCCGCGTGTTCGGCGTGCTCGGCACGGCCCTGGTGACCAAGAAGGGCATCGACCCGGCGCTCTGGTCGGCGCTGCGCTCGGACGACGAGCGCGCGACGGTCGTGCGCGATGCCAACATCACCGGCATCCTGCGCGAATCGGACGCGGCGGCCCTCCTCGCCGCGGCCACGACCACGCCCGCGGCGACGCTTGCCCTCGTCGGAGAGCTGCACCGCCGCGGCGCCGCGTGGGATCCCGCGCGCATCGCGCCGATCGCCTCCGGCGACGACCCCGTGGCGGGGGCGGTGGCGTCGCTCCTCCTGCTCGCCGGCCCGACCGGCGGCACGGCCGACCCGGCGCCCTGGCAGGCCTTCCTGGAGCGGGCGAAGGCGATGCCCGCCGAGCAGCGCACCGCGGTCATGCGCGCGGCGATCGAGGCGTCGCTGCTCTTCGAGATCAAGCCCGCCGCGGCCGAGCTGCTGGCCGCATGCGGCGGCGCGGGCTCGCCGGACGCGCTCCGGGTTCCCGCGGTGGGCATGGCGCTCCGGATCGACACGCCGCGGGGCCTCGAGGCCTGGCGCGCGCGCGTGCGCGAGGAGCGGTCGTAGGTGGCGCTCGTGCGCGCCGGCATGCAGCTCCTCTCCGCGATCGACCGCGGCGTTCCCGCCGGCGACTTCGACGCCATCCGCAACGGCTCGCCGGTGATCGATGCCATCGCGGACGCCGGCAAGGCGATCGCGTCCGGCCAGGACGAGGTGACGGCGCTCATCGCCCTGCTCGACGCCGGGCACTCCGCGAGCGCCGAGTGGGCCCTGGTGCGCGCGGCCGAGATGCCCCCCGAGCGCAGCGCGCCCGTGTGGCGGCACCTCCTCGGCAAGATCGACGCGGGGAACCCCGACGAACGGCCCGCCGCCACGATCGTGTCGGGCGTCGTGCGCGAGCTGGCGAAGACCGACCCGGCGTCCGTCGAGGCCCTCGGCAAGCGCGTCGACGGCGACGACCTGCTCGAGGCGGCCCTCATGCTCGGGCTGTGGGAAAGCAACGCCGCCGCCGCTCCCGCGATCGCACGCGGCCGGCGCGGTTCGCTGCCGCGCATGGGCGAGAGCCTGGCGTGCATGATCCTGGCGCGCGCGGCCGAGCCGCTGTCGCCGGAGGAGCAGTCCATCCTCGCGCGTGCCGCCGCCGGCGGCGGCGACGTCGACCCGACGCGCGCCCTGCAGGCGGCCTGGCTCTCGGTCGTCGCCGCCGGCGACCTGGCCGAGGCGACGCGCGCGCTCGGCGGTTCCGCCGCGCAGGAGTCCCAGCCATGACCGACCGTCCGCCCCACGTGATCCCGCTGAACCGTCCCGAGATCCTCGAGGACGACATCGCCCTCGTCGTCGAGACGCTGCGCCAGGGCACGCTCACCATGGGCACGCGGCTCCTGGAGTTCGAGCAGCTTGTCGCCGAGCGGACCAGGCGGCGCTTCGGGATCGGCGTCTCCTCCGGAGCCGCCGCCATCGAGATCGCGCTGCGCGGGCTGGGCATCGGCCCCGGCGACGAGGTGCTCGTGCCGGCGTTCGGCTTCAGCAGCATGCCGCACAGCGTGCTCAACGTCGGCGCGCGCCCGGTCTTCGTGGACGTCGACCCCGTCAGCCTGAACATGGATCCCGAGCGCGCCGCGCGGTGCATCGGCCCGAAGACGAAGGCCATGCTCGCGGCCCTCACCTTCGGGAACATTAGCTAAAACAGTTTGGCATCCAGGACACCAGTTCACTGCTGAATCTTTTCGATATGCAAGTCCGCGCTCGTGCAACTTTATAAACAACCATTGATTCCATTTATAGTATTCAGGATC
>JBEITQ010000190.1:0-4080 GCA_040374835.1 Phycisphaeraceae bacterium
CCGCTACTGGGCCTACGGCACGGGCACGCTCGGCGACATGGGCTGCCACGTCATGGACCTTCCGGCCTGGGCGCTCGGGCTCACCGACGCGCACGTGGCGTCGGCCGAGGTGTTCGCCGAGGGCCCGCCGGCCGATGCGGTCGGCACGCCCGCATGGCTCGAGGCGAGCTGGGCGATTCCCGATCCCCCCGCGGTCGGCGGCGCGGCGGCGGCGTCGCCCGACCCGCTGGTGCTGCGCTGGTTCGACGGCGGGCGCATGTCGCCCTTCGTCCAGGAGATCGGCGCCAAGGACCGCGTCGACTACCACGGCCGCTTCAACGTCTGCTTCCAGGGGACGCAGGGCGCGCTGTTCGCAAACTACGGCGAGATGCTGCTCTGGCCGGGTGCGCTCGCCCAGTCGTGGCGCGCGCCGGCCCCGAGCTTCGCACCGAGCCCCGGCCACCACCGCGAATGGCTGCTCGCGATCCGCGAGCGGCGCGCCGACGCGCCGCTCTGCGGCTTCGCCTATGCGTCGCGGCTCACGGAGCTGGTGCTGCGCGGTCTCGAGGCCTACCGCGCCGGCGGGCGCGCGCCGGGCGAGCGCGGCGCTCAGGCCCGCACGATCGACGGCGCCTGATACGTGCCGCCGAGCACCTCGCGCGTCGGGGCCTTCATCCACTTGCCGAGCAGCTCCTGGTAGACGCCGCGGAAGTCGGTGGTGAACTTCAGGTCGCCGCCGTCGAGGTCGGTGAGGCTGGGGTACTTGCCCTGCAGGCCGGGGTGGACGTTCGGGCCGACGACGAAGACGGGCCCCGCCGTGCCGTGGTCGGTGCCGTTGGAGGCGTTCTGGCGCACGCGGCGGCCGAACTCGCTGAAGCACATGGTCATGACGCGGCCGTCGTTGCCCTGCGCCTTCAGGTCGTTCTGGAAGGCGAGCATGGCGTCCCCGAGCTGGCGCATCAGGTTTCCGTGCGAGTTTGGTTGGTTGGCGTGCGTGTCGAAGCCGCCCATGCTCACGTAGTAGACGCGCGTCTTCATGCCATCGCGGATCATCGCCGCCACGGTCTGCAGCTGCTTGGCCAGGGCGCTGCCGGGGTAGCGCGCAAGCGGCGCCTTCTTCACCGCGGCGCGGATCCGGTCGCTCGTCACCTGCGCGTCGAGCGCGGTGCGCATCAGGAAGCTCTCCTGCGAACCGGCAGCCACGTCCTCCAGCTCGCCCGCACGCACCATGCGCTGGTACTCGTCGTCCATCTGGCCCCCGGCGTCGGCGCCGAGCCACCGGAAGAGGTCGGCGCTCTCGAACGCGATCGGGCGCGACGTCCTGCCGAGCATGGCGAGCGGCGCCGTACGCCCCACCGACACTGCGACGTCCGCGGCGGGGTTGCCGTTGCAGGTGGCATCGACGTAGCGGCCCAGCCAGCCCGTGCCCTTGCCCTCGGGGCGGCCGCTCTGCCAGATGTCCATGCTGGCGAAGTGGCTGCGGTTGGGGTTCGGGTACCCGACGCCCGCGACCACGGCGAGCCGCCCGTCGTCGTGCAGCTCCTTCAGGCCCGTGAGGTTCGGGTGCAGGCCGATGCCGCGGTCCCGGTCGAGCTCGAGCGCCGCGCCGCCGTTCTTGGCCTTGCCCGGCTCGCCGAGGGCGAGCGAGGGCCGCGCCGCGTGATACTCACGGTCGCCGTAGGGGATCACGGTGTTCAGCCCGTCGTTGCCTCCGGAGAGCTGGACGATCACCAGGATGCGCTCGTCCGGGACGCCGGGGCGCGACGACGTCGCGGACCCGTCCGGCGCCAGCATGCCCAGCGCGCTCTCCTGGATGAAGTGCGGCAGCGTGGCCGCGAAGGAGGCGAGCATCACGCCCTGGCGGATGAAGATGCGTCGGCTGTAGGCGTCGGGCTGGTGCATGGCGGTCCCTCGTGGGGTGCGTTCAGGCGAGCTGGTACTCGGGCAGGGCGGTGATCAGGGCGAGCGTCGAGAGGGCGCGCTCGGCGCGCGCGGCAGGCGACGCCTGCGCGGCGGCAAAGCGGACGAGTTCCTCGCGCCGCGCGGGATGCGCGGGCGAGGCGAGCGTGACGGCGAGCAGCCGGTCGACGAGCGCCTCGGGCGTCCCGGCGCCCGCGGCGAGCGCGTCGGCGTCGAAGCGCGCGCCGTCGTTCTCCCAGTCGTAGATGTCCGGGCGCTTGCCGGTCAGCAGGTAGATGGCCACGTTCTGCCGGACGAACAGCGTGCTGGTGTTGATCCACGCGCGTCCGCCGTCCCAGCCCTTGACGTTCGGCGGCTCGAAGAGGTTCTGGCCCATCAGGTCGCAGGCGGCGACCAGCGAGCTGAGCTGGCGCACCGGCGTGCCCAGCTGGCGCACCGTCTGCACCACCAGCTGCACCGGGCTCTTGATGAGCGCGGCGCGGTTGGCGGGATCGTGGAAGTGGGCGCTGCGGAAGAGCTTCGCCAGGACCGGGGCGACCTCGTACTGCCGGTCGCGCAGCTCGGCCGCCATCGCCGCGACGGCACGCGCGCGGGCGGCGCGGTGCGTGGCGGGCAGGTCCGCATCCGGCGTGTCGTTCACGAAGTACCGGTGCAGCTTTCCGCAGAGGAAGGTGCTGCAGGCCTTCTGAGAGAGCGCCAGTCGCGCGAAGTCGTCGCCGTTCCAGTTGCCCTTCTTGCCGAAGATCACCTTCGGGCCGGCGTCGTGGTTCTGCTCCTGGAAGGAGAAGTCCTCGCCCTCGAAGGTGTAGCCCGTGAGGGCGCGCGCGCCTTCCTTGATGTCCTGCTCGGTGTAGCCGCTGCCCTCGCCGAGGATGAAGAGCTCGAGGAGCTCGCGCGCGAGGTTCTCGTTCGGCCGCCCGCGCCGGCTCTGGTTGTTGTCGAGGTAGCGGATCATCGCCGGGTCGCGGATCACGTTGAGGACCAGCGTGGCGAAGTTCCCGGTGGCGTGGGTGCGGAAGAGGTGGTTCTGCTGGAACATCTTCCAGCTGTCCTCGACGGTGCGCCCGCCGGTGGCGAAGTGCCCGTGCCAGAAGAGCGTCATCTTCTCCTCGAGCGGGCGCGCGGTCTCGATCATGCGCGCGAGCCACCACTTGCGCAGGTCGACGAGCTGCTGCCGGTCCTGCGCGCGCGCCTGGTTCTCGGCGCGCTCGAGGCGCTCGACCGTGGCCTCGTCGCGCTCGCGCCGGGCGCGCACGAGTTCCTGGCGCTCTCCCTGGCTGAGGTAGGGGACGAGCTCGCGGTCGAAGTCGTCCGGGGAGACCGGTGCCTGCGGCTGCGAGCCGTAGTTCACGACGAGGTCGACGGCCTTGTCGAGGCCCATGGACACCAGCGCGTCGACCTGCGCGGGCGTGCCGCCGAAGCCGGCGCGCGAGAGCAGGTGGCGTGCGGCCGCGGCGTCGAACCGGTCGGCCGGGAGCGGCCGCAGGTCGGCGGGCGGGGCGGGTCGTGGTTCGGGGGCGGCGGCCATGACCTCGGTACGACGAGGGTACCGGGCATGGATTGCCGGGTTTCAGGACTTCGCGGCGCGATTGACCATCCGGGACCCGATGAGCGCCGCCACGATCGGGATCGGCATCAGGAAGGTCCGGAACTCCCAGGCACCCAGCAGGTAGCAGGGGATGCCCAGGGCGAGGACGGCGAGCGTCAGCGCACGGGGGGCGCCGCGCGCCTCCAGCAGCGCGAGCACCGGGAAGATCAGCCCGTACGCCCCCAGGAACCCGAGGTAGGTCGGCTCGCCGGGGCCGAGCGCGGGGGCGATCGCAAAGGCAAAGGCGGGCAGGGCGAGCACGATGCCCGTCACGACCAGCGCGCCCGTCACGGGCGCGGGGAGCCGTATCGACGGTGGTGCGCGGAACAGCTCGCGAAGGTGCGCGCCCACCGTGAAGGTGAGCTGCACGGCCCACAGCGCCGCGATCGCGGGACCGAGGCGCGGCATGCCCGTGAGTGGGTCGTTGAACGATGCCACCAGGAGGAGCATCGCGGCGAACGTCGCGCCGAAGGCAAGGAACGCCAGGCGCGGGCTCGGCGCCTGCTGCACGGCGCGGTGGAAGGTGAGGTCGAAGAGCGGGCTCGCCAGGAAGCCGGCAGCGATGGTCGGCAGGGCGAAGGCGAGCGGGAGCG
>JBEITQ010000119.1:0-6259 GCA_040374835.1 Phycisphaeraceae bacterium
CCCACGAGAGGTGCAGGTCGCCGCCCGGCAGGTGCGCCAGGAGCGGCGAGCGCGTGCGCCCGGTCACCAGCCCGGCCACGCACACGGCGCTCGCGCCGGTGCCGCAGGCCTGCGTCGCGCCGCTGCCCCGCTCCCAGGTGCGCATGCGGACCTCGGCCGGGCCCACCACCTCGACGAAGTGCGCGTTGATGCGCTCGGGAAACCACGCGTGGCGCTCCAGGAACGGCCCCGCGTGCTCGAGCGCCACCTGCGAGACGTCCCGGCAGTAGAGCACCGCGTGCGGGTTTCCCATCGAGACCAGCGTCATGCGCGGCTCCAGACCGCACGCCGCCTGCCACCCCGCGGGCGCACCGCAGCCGCGCCAGAAGCCCTCGTCGATCGGGTGGTCCACGACCGCCGACGCCGGCGACGTGCCCGGGATGGCCGCGGGGATCCGCGCGCAGGCGAGGATCGGCGGGCCCATGTCCACCGTCGCCTCGCACACCGTGCCGTCGTGCCCGCCGCGCCGCCACGCGACCTCGAGCACGCCGCGGCGCGTCTCGACGCGCAGCGGGTTGCGGTCGGACAGGCCGCGGTCGACGGCGAACTTCGCCACGCACCGGATGCCGTTGCCGCACATCATGCCCTCGCTGCCGTCGGCGTTGAACATCCGCATGCGCACGTCCGCGTCGACGCCCGCGCTCACCGGCTCGACGAGGATCAGCCCGTCGCTTCCCACGCCCACGTGCCGGTCGCTCACCCACCGCGCGAGCGACGCCGCGTCGTCGACCGGGAACTGGCTGCCGTCGACGTAGACGTAGTCGTTCCCCAGCCCGTGCATCTTCGCGAAGTCGACCGGCGAGTTCACGGCCGCTTCACGGTGCCGAGGTCGATGACCAGCGGGCCGTGCCGGTAGAAGTCGACGTTCATGGTGTCGCGGCGCACGAAGGTCATCACCAGGCAGTTGGCGCGCGTGCTGTTGGCGTAGCCGAAGTCGCCCATGTGCGGGCCCGCGTATCCGCCGTTCTCGTACTCCTGCGCGTGCAGGTGGAAGTGGAAGAGCGCCGTGTAGCCCTGGTCGAAGAGCTCCTGCGGCGCCTCGAACTTCAGGTCGCTTCCCGTGATGCGCGGCCTCACCTCGACCACCGACCAGCTGCCGGCGTCGTCGATGCGGATGACGCCGCCGTACTCGGTGCGCCGGTCCTGCTGGTCGCGGTCGCCCATGTCGAAGAGCCGGGCCCGCACCGCCGGGTCGTCCACGAGGGCGAGCGCCAGGTTGCAGGCCACCAGGTCGATCCACCGAACCTCGTCGCGCTGCAGGCCGAGCACCTCGGTGCGACGGGGCCCCGTGTCCCAGCCGGTGAAGTTCGCGCTGTACTTGGAGGCATCGCGCGTGCGCAGGCGCACCATGAGGTCGTCGTAGAGCTCCTCGCGCGAGCGCGAGAGCAGTTCCGGCGCGTGCTTGCGCGCGGCGAGCGCCACGGGGACGCCGCGCAGCTCGAAGCCCTGCTTGCGGTCCTCGGGAATCGCCCGCAACGCCTCGCCCGCGGCCTTCCAGTACTCCGGCGACGCGTTCGCGCGCAGCTTGGCGAGCCACAGGAGCTCCTCGCGCGTCTCCGGCAGGATGCCGAGGTCGTCGACGAGCTGCTTGATGTCGCGCAGCATCGCGTCGTCGGGGCGGATCGAGCTCTTCATGACGAGCTCGCGCAGCGCGGCGCGCTCGTCGAGCCGGATGAGGATCTCCCACGTGCGCGCGCGCAGCCCGGCCTGGCGCGTCGGGTGCGACTCGTTCAGCACCGCAAAGAGGGCGTCCGACACCCGGTCGGGCCCGTACATCGCCGCAAGCGCCGCGAACTCCGGCCGGCCGCGCTCGTCGGGGCCCCAGACCGGCACCGCGCCCGCCCAGGAGTTCACCACCACGGCCGTGAAGTCCTTCATCCCGCGCGCGCCGACCTGCTCCAGCACCCAGCGGCGGAACTCGAAGGAGTCCATCCGCACGATGTTGGTCTCGAGCGCCTCGCGCAGGCCGCTTCGGTCGTCCTCGACAAGCAGGTCGAACGCCGCCTGGCGCGTTCCGAGCGCCACGCCCGGGGCGAACACCAGGCGCCGCACCTCGCGCGCGGCATCCTTGTCGATGGGCCGGGCCCCCGCGGAGAGTCCCTTGATGGCACCCAGCTGCTGCTCGGACAGGCTCCGCGGGTTCGACAGGACCGCCATCGGGTCCTTCGGCGGGGAGGTGCAGGCACCGAGGCCAACGGCCACCGCGCACGCGCACGCCGACGCCGCGCTGCATGCCCAGCCCAGGAAACGAACCATGGTCAGCCCGACTCGCCGGCGGGGCGGATCTGCCCGGCGATGCCGGGCGGCGCCTCGTCTGCCTTCAGGATCTGGTCGGCCACCTCGCGGCGGTGCACGTCGACCTCGCGGGGGAACTCGAAGGCGATGCGGACGCGATCACCCTTGATCGCCGCAATGCGGACGATGCCCAGGGGGGCGGCAGGGTTGCCGATCACGACCTCTTCCCCCTCTCGACGGGTGATCACCAGCATCGGGCGAGCCTCCTGCCTGCGCCTCGCCAACCAGGGCGACCGTCCTGCCAGCCACCCGGTCTCGCGACCGATCCATGTGGCCTTCTGGCAGCCGGCGGCGTACGTGCCGCGCGCAAGATGAGCGTAGCGAGGACATCGGGCGAGCCATCCATCCAGCGTTGAAAATTGGCCCACTTGCCCTCCGGCCGACCGGACAGGCCGCCCCGCCAGCACCCCCGGTGCTGGACCGTAACTCGTTGCAGGCGCATGAAATGGAATGCCCCCGCGCCGGGTGACCGACGCGGGGGCAACGACGGAATCCAAGGCCCCGTGGCCCACTTCTGCCCCACCCTCGCCGACCATGGCGAGCCGAGGCGCACTGCGTGCCGTGCCATCCGTGGCGCGGCAGACCGTCACGGACGCTCCCGCAGGGGGCATGATCCGGAAGCGACACCATCCGTGGCATCGCGGAGCATGGCGCCGAGGCGCGCGTCCCGGAGGATTCGTCCGCGATCCGTGCCGACGAGCCCTCCGAGGGCGACGTGCGCGTCCCACCCGACGCACGCCGCCCGTGTTCGAGATGTCGGCTGGGCACGTCGGCCGCCAGCCTCGGCGGGGCGTCAGGCCCCGTGGCGCTGCTGCGCGGCGGCGAGGGCCAGCCGCGCACGGCGCCAGATGTCGTCGGACGAGGGCTGCATCCGCTCCTGCTCCTGCTTCCAGGCGGCGGGGGCAGCCAGTTCCAGGTGGTCGCGCACGCCCAGGATCATGATTGGGCCTCCCAGGCCGAACTTCTGGAGGAGCCGATCGGGGATCCGGACGCGGCCAGCGTTGTCGAGCGGCACGCGGGCCGACTGCGAGAACACCAGGCGCTCGAAATCGTGCATCGAGGGGTCGCCGACCAGCGACCCGCCGAGGTCCTTGGACAGGTTGGCGAACGTCCGCTCCGGCCAGAGCCAGAGGTACCCGTTCGGGCCGGGGGCGGCGATGAACGCGTCGCCGTGGACCTTGGGGTCGATGACTTCCCGCAGCTCTGACGGGATCGCCAGACGCTGCTTCTGATCCAACGTGTGCTCGTATTCGCCGAGGAAGAGCAAGGGATCGGTCCCATTGGGGATGTTCAACACAGTACCCCACAATGCCCCACCTCGCAACCCCCTTGCCCACCCTTTCCTTCAAATTTTTCAACCATGTCCGAGAACTGCCCGCACATACGGAACCTAAGTCCCCGCATTTCGGGCATTTGTGGACCGCGGCCCCATTCGCGATCAGAATCACGGTGCATTGCCGACCCGCGCGCCCCCCCAACCGTATTGGGAGGGACTTCGCGGCATCCCGGAACGAACGTCAGGAGACCCATGATCCCCCGCAACCGACACGCCCTCGACTGGGTGCCCGCAGAACGGTCGAACGTGGCGCCGGTGCTCGACCGGATCCCGACGGGTTCGTTCATCCTCACCTCCGGACACGCCGACGTTCGCGCCGGCGTGAGCGTGCGGTGGGTGCAGCAGTGCTCGTCGTCACCGCCGATGGTCCTGGTGGCCGTGACGAAGGGACATGTCCTCAGCCCGCTGATCCGCGACAGCCGGGCATTCGCCGTCTGCCAGCTCGACCCCGCCGACCGCACGACCGCGCGCGCCTTTGACCTGCAGACGCCGGGAATCGACCCGTTCATCGGGGCCCCGATCGACCGCACCGCGAGCGGATGCCCCGTGCCCGCGCGCGCCATCGGCTACATCGACTGCGAGCTCGCGCGCCACGTCGACATCGACGGCGACTGCGAGATCTACGTCGGGATCGTCCACCACGCGTCGAACCTGCTCGACCCGCGCGACGTCGCGTCGTGCCTCTGCGAGCACGGCGAGCCCGCTCGCAAGGCCGCGGCGCCGGCCGTCCCTGCACGCCGGCCGCCCATGATCGCGAAGAAGCCCGTGGCCGCGATGCGCCCGCCCGCGCGAGATGCCGCCGCCAAGTCGCGCGGCCGCGCGCGCTGACGCCGCCTCCGCGGCGCGCGCCTCCCTAGACTCCGCGCGATGAGTCCCCTGCCGACGTCCCGCGGGACGTTCGCCAATCCGTCGAACCGCTTCGGCTGCGACTACCGCGCCGAGTCCGCCCTGCTCGGCGCGCCCCTCGTGCCGGTGGTCGACGTGCACTCGCACGTGCACGGCACCGCGGCCGCGGCGCTGCTGCGCGAATCGATGGATCTCTACGGCATCGCGCGCATCCACTCGATGACGCGACTCGAGGACATCGAGGGGATCCGCGGCGTGCTCGGCGACCGGGTGCGCTTCATCGCCGTGCCCGACTTCGCGAACCCCGACCGGCTCGCCGCGCACGGAACGGAGTTCCTGCGGCGCATCAGGTCGTTCCGCCGCGAGGGCGCGTCCATCTGCAAGTTCTGGGCGGCGCCGCGCGGCATCGACTACGGGATCGAGGCCGGCGACCCGAAGCTCCTCGCCCTCGACGCGCCGCACCGGCGCGCCGCGATGGACGAGGCCGCCTCGCTCGGCATGGCAATCATGGTGCACGTGGCCGACCCCGACACCTGGTTCGCCACCAAGTACGCCGACCGGTCCCGCTACGGCACGAAGGCCTCGCACTACGAGCCGCTCGAACGGCTGCTCGACGAGTACCGCGTGCCGTGGATCGCGGCGCACATGGCGGGCTCGCCCGAGGACCTCGACTTCCTCGACGGGCTGCTCGAGCGCCATCCCAACCTGTCGATCGACACCAGTGCCACCAAGTGGATCGTGCGCGAGGTGAGCCGCCACCCCGCCGGGCGCGTGCACGGCTTCATGCGCCGCTGGCACGGACGCATCCTCTTCGGCAGCGACATCGTCACCAACGACGACCACCTCCGGGGCGGGGAGAAGCCCACCGAGATGGCCGCCAAGGCCTCCGACCGGGAGACCGCCTTCGACCTCTATGCCAGCCGCTACTGGGCGCTCCGCACCCTGTGGGAGACCGGCCACGAGCTCGAGAGCCCGATCAGCGACCCGGACCTGGCGATGGTCGACCCGTCGCGCAGCCCGCACGACGCGCCGGCGCTCTGCGGCAAGTCGCTGCCCCGCGAGGTGATGGCCGAGTTCTACGCGGGTGCGGCCTCGAGGATCGCCGGCGAGGCCGTGCCCGCCCCGGCCGCGGCCACCCCGGCCCCGGCCGCGAACTGACCCAGCACCGCGTGCACCGCCAGGGCGCCCAGGTTCGGGCGCCGCAGGTCGAACGTGTGCACCCGCGGATGCGCGCGCAGCGCCGCCGCCGCGGCCGTGCCGTCGGCGATCGCCATGGGGACGCCGGCGCGCACCAGGAGTTCGGCACCCATCGCATCGCCGCGCACGGGCGCGCGCAGCGCCGAACGCGGGATCGCCGCCCACCACCGCGCCATCCCGCGCGGCGGGCGCGCCAGTTCGTCGACCACCGCCGCGGCATCGAGGGCCAGGCCCACGTCGACGGCGCCGGCGAGCAGCTCGGGATCGTCCGCACGCTCGTCGAGCACGATTCGCCACGCGCCGCCCGCCACCCCCGACCAACCCGCGGCACGGGCCGCGTGACGGCAGTCGGGGTGCGCCACCAGCGTGATCGGGCGCCCGAGCACCGCCGCACGGCCGACCACGTCGAGCGCCACGCGCGCGTCGGTGGCGCGCGGCGGGCTTGCCACGAGGAGGCACGCGCGGTCGCCGGGCTGCACGCCCCACGCCCCGCGGACCTCGGCGGGGTCGAGCGCCTGCGCCGGCCGCGGCAGCGGCCATGCGCCC
>JBEITQ010000080.1:0-8111 GCA_040374835.1 Phycisphaeraceae bacterium
CCGGTGCCGTGCATCGTCACGATCCGCAGCGCGCGCGAGGGCGGCGCATGGGGCGGCTCGGACAGCGACCGCGTCAGCCTGCTCGAGGCGATCTGCACCGCGACCGGCGAGCCGGTGCCGGCGTACGTGGACTTCGAGCTTGCCGACTACGACCGCAGCGCGAATCTCAGGCAGAAGGTGAACCTCTGCGTGTCGCACCCGGGCCAGGTGCGCGAGGTGGGAACGCGGCTCATCCTCAGCGCGCACGACGAGTCGGGTCGGCCCGCGAACCTCGCGCGCCAGGTGGCGTCGATGGCCGGGCACGAGGCGTGCGCCGTCGCCAAGGTCGCCTGGACCGCGCGCAGCGTGCGCGACTCGATCGAGGCGTTCGAGCTGCTGATGTCGCGGCCGAAGCCGATGGTCTCGCTCTGCATGGGCGAGGCAGGCGTGATGACGCGGGTGCTGGCGCCGAAGTTCGGGGCGTTCCTCACCTTCGCGCGCGCCGGCGGCCCGGGCGACGCGGACGGTGCGGCGGCGGTGGCGGCGGGCACGGCGCCGGGGCAGCCGACCGTCGCGGAACTGGTGGATCGATACGGATTTGCGGGGATCGGGCCGGCGACGCGCGTCCTGGGCGTGATCGGCTGGCCCGTGGCGCATTCGCGGAGCCCCGACCTGCACAACGCGTGGCTGCGCGCGCGCGGCGCGGACGCGGTGATGGTGCCGATCCCGGTGGCCCCGAGCTGGGAGGCGTTCAAGGCGAGCGTGGGCGAGCTGGTCGACTTCGCGCCGCTCGACTTCCGCGGCGCGGCGGTGACGCTGCCGCACAAGGAGCACCTGGTGCGCTTCGTGCGCGAGCGCGGCGGGACGGTCGAGGCGCTCGCGGCGCGGATCGGCGCGGCGAACACGCTGCTCGTCGAGCCGGGCGGTGCGGTGTCTTGCGCCAACACGGATGCGCCGGCCGCCGTCGCGGCGCTCTGCGAGGGGATGGGACTCGATCGGGACGCGCTGCGCTCGCGTCGCGTCGCGGTGCTCGGCGCCGGCGGCGTGGCGCGCGCGGTGGCGGCGGGCCTGGCGGACGAGGGCGCGACGGTGGTGGCGTTCGGGCGGAACGCGGAGCGCGTGCGCGCGATGTGCGACGACCTGATGCGCGGCGCGGATGGTGCGGGGGCGTCATGCGGCGCATTCGCCGGCCGCGTCATCGCGGGGCGCGCCGGCGAGGAGGCGTGCGGCTGCTTCCATGCGATCGTCAACTGCACGCCGGTCGGCATGCAGGGCGGCCCGGACCCGGACGGCAATCCGCTGCCCGACGACATGCCGCTCGACGGCGTCACGGTGATGGACACCGTGTACGCGCCGCGCGAGACGCCGCTCGTGCGCGAATCGCGTTCGCGCGGCGCCCGGACGGTCGATGGCTGGCAGATGTTCGAGCGGCAGGCGCGCCTGCAGTCCGAGCGCTGGCCGGTCGATTGACGGCGCGGCCTATCCTTCCCCTTCAATGCTCTCCTACCGAACGGCCGGAGAATCGCATGGACCGACGATGCTCGCCTTCGTCGAGGGCCTTCCTGCGGGCCTGCGTGTAGACACGGCGTTCATCGATTCCGAGCTCGCGCGCCGGCAGGCGGGCTACGGCCGCGGCGCACGGCAGCGGATCGAGCATGACCGCGTGCGCGTCCTGTCCGGGGTCCGGCAGGGGGTCACCCTCGGGTCGCCCGTCGTGCTCGAGGTGCAGAACGCGGACAGCCGGCTGGATGACCCCGACAAGACGCCGCCGGTGCACCGCCCGCGGCCCGGGCACGCCGACCTTGCCGGAAGCCTGAAGTGGTCGACCGTCGACTGCCGCGGCACGCTCGAGCGCGCGAGTGCGCGCGAGACCGCGGCGCGCGTGGCGGCGGGGGCGCTGGCGCGGCTGCTGCTGCGCGAGTTCGGCATCGAGACCTTCGGCTTCGTGCGCGGGGCGATCGATGCGTCGTTCGAGCCGGTCGTGCGGATGGAGTCGCTTGCGGAGCTTCGCGCGCGGCGCGACGCCAGCGAGGTGGCCTGCCCGTGCCCGGAGACCGGCGCCCGCATCGTCGGGCACATCCACCGTGCGAAGGTGGAGCGCGACACGGTGGGCGGCACGGTCGAGGTGCACGTCCTGGGCGTGCCGCCCGGCCTCGGGACCTGCGTCCAGTGGGACGAGCGGCTCGATTCGCGCCTGGCCGCCGCGGTGATGGGCATCCAGGCCTTCAAGGCGGTCGAGATCGGCCTGGGCACCGGCTGCGCGACGCGCTTCGGGAGCCAGGTGCATGACCCGATCGCCTTCGATGCGGCCGCGGCGGCGACGCCCTCGCTCGGGTTCGTGCGCGCCACGAACAACGCGGGCGGCCTCGAGGGCGGCATGACCAACGGCATGCCGGTGGTCGTGCGGGGCACCATGAAGCCGATCTCGACGCTGCTGCGCGGCATGCCGAGCGTCGACCTCGGGACGCACGAGGCGGTCGAGAGCACCTACGAACGCAGCGACATCAGCGCGATCGCCGCGGCGAGCGTCGTGGCCGAGCACGTGGTGGCGTTCGAGGTGGCGCGCGCGTTCCTGGCGAAGATGGGCGGGGACTCGATGGACGAGGTCCGCGCGCACCACGACGCCACGGTGCGCCTGGCGCGTGCCGTGCACGGGGGACCGGGGCGATGAGCGACGCGCAGGCGGCGGTCGATGCGGCGGCCGATTCGTCGGGCGCGCTGGCCGCCCTCCTCGCGTGCTTCGAAGCCGTGACCGGGACGCTTCACTTCCTGGACGAAGGCGGGCTTCTCCGGCTCGCGGCGATGCACGGCCCGTTGCCGCCGCCGGTGGTCGAGCACATCCGCGTGATTCCGGTGGGCAAGGGGATGGCCGGGGAGTGCGCGCGGCTCGATGCGCCCGTCTCGTGGTGCAACATCCAGCAGGACGGCGGCGGCGTCGTCCGTCCGGGCGCGCGCGCGACGGGCATGGCCGGCTCGATCGTGGTGCCGGTTCGCGACGGGACCCGGCTGGTCGGCACGCTGGGGATCGCCTCGGCGTCCGAGCGCGTGTTCACCGAGGCAGAGACCCTGGAACTGACGCGGGCCGCCGCGGCGATGGTGCGCTTCCGGCCCGCGCCCGGGGCGTCCTGAAGTCGCTCGGGCGGCAAACTGCCGCGGTCACTTCATCTGCTGCGCGAGCCACGTGCGCGCCAGCAGCACGTCGCGTTCCACGGTCGCGGCCGACACGCCGAGCATCACCGCGACCTGCGCGGTGGTCAGGCCGCCGATCTGGTGCAAGGACAGCGCCTCGGCGCGGCGCGGCTCCTTCTCGGCGAGCTCCGCGAGCTTCTCGTGGAGGAACTCGACGTCGGCATCGCGGAGGATGTCCTCCTCGGGCGTGGGCTTGCCGTCGGCCACATCGACCTCGTCGATCGGGCGGGTGCCGTTGCCGCTGCCGCGCTTCTGTGCGAGCCGGCGCCGCCGTCGGTCGGCCAGGACGCGCACGAAGAGCATGGTGGCGATCGCCGCGAGGTGGTTCTTGTCCGCGATGCGGGTCCGCTGCTGCAGGAGCCGGGTGAAGGCCTCGCCGAGCAGCGACGTCGGGCTGAGGGCCTGCTGGCCGTCGCGCATCCGTTCCGCCGCCAACTGGCGTTCGGCCAAGGCCCGGAGTTCCTGGTAGTGGGCTTCGAGCAGTTCCTGCAGGCGCGGCGAGCTCACGTCCCCCTCCTCGCTCGGGCGCATGCGGAACGTCCCGAGGGCAGATTGAGAGAAGCGTCGCGACCACGAGGCTCCCCCGGTAGAAACGCGCGGAGCGCTTCGTGAACCCTCACGGAAAATGGGGAAAATTCCCACAAAGAGAAGCCGTTCGTTTCGGAAGCTTGCGCCCCCGGTGTTGATTGGTGACAAACGCTACTCCGTTCCCGGAATCCGCGACGGAACGGCTGGCGAAATGGCGGGTGCAGATTGAAACAAGCGCACCCCCACGGTTCCTGAATCCACGATCGGAGATTCCGTCCCATGCCCACCAAGCTTGCAGCGTCCGTCCTGAGCGTCGTGTCCGCGGTCACCGGATTCGGGGGCGGGCAGGCGGCGCCGTCGGACGCCCCGTCCGCCGCGAAGCCGACCTCCCTCTTCGGGTTCCGCACCACGGCACTCGATGGTTCGCCGGCCGACCTCGGCGCGCACCGCGGAAAGGTGGTGCTGGTGGTGAACGTCGCCAGCCGCTGCGGCTACACGTCGCAATACGCCGACCTCGAGCGCCTCTGGCAGCAGTACAAGGACAAGGGGCTCGTGGTGATCGGGTTCCCGTGCAACGACTTCGGCGGCCAGGAGCCGGGATCCGAGAAGGAGATCGGCGAGTTCTGCCGCGCCACCTACGGCGTGACGTTCCCGATGATGTCCAAGGTCGGCACCAAGCCGGGCAGCGGGCAGAGCGAGATCTATGCGTTCCTCGGCGCGGCGACCGGCAAGCTGCCGAGCTGGAACTTCGGCAAGTACCTCGTCGGCCGTGACGGCGTGCCCGTGGCGTTCTACGGTTCGGGCGTGAAGCCGATGGGCGACGAGCTCCGCTCGGCGATCGATGCGGCGATCGCGAAGCCCGCGCCGGCCCCGCCGGTTGGAGCGGCGGCGGACGGACCGGCAGCGCCGAAGGCGCCTTGAGCTCGGCTCGTATCCTGCGGCCCATGACGCGGTCGCGCATGCTGGTCCGTTCGTTGGCGGCGTTCGCTCTGGCGGCGACGCCGATCGCCCGAGCGGAGTCGATCGATGCCACGCTTGCGCGCATCCCCCGCGACGCGATCGCGGTGGTGGCGGTGCCGAGCCTGAAGGCCGCCAGCGACGACCTCCAGCTGGCGCTCGACCGCATGGGCCGCGCGGAAGCCGCGCTCGGGGGACGCCCGATCGACCTCCTGAAGGCGCAGGCGCGGATCGGCCCCGGCTTCGATGACCGCGGTGCGCTGGCCGCATGGGTGCTGCCCCGCGGTGAGGCGGTCGCGCACGTGGCGGCGATTCCCGTCACGGACGCCGATGCGTTCGTTGCCGGCACCTTCGCGCCGATTCCGGGCCGCGACGACGGCGCCGTGCAGTGGCCGGCCGGTGACCTGGCGGTGTGGGTCCGCAAGACCGCGTCGCACGTGGTGGTGTCCGACCGCGCCGATGCCCTCGGCATGAACGAGGGCGATGCCGCCCAGGGCATCGGGCCGGTGCTCGCCGGGCGGCTTGGCACGCGCGGCGGCGAGCTGATGCGCATGGCGGACGTGGTGGCGTGGGCGTCCGCGCCGGCGATGCGGCGCCAGGCCGCGGAGCGGCGCGCGCCGGCCGAGATGGCTGCGCTCGAGTCGCGGATGTCCGAGCTGTTCGGACAGGTCGACGATGCCCTGCTGACCGTCGACTTCGATGCGCTGGCGATCGGGGTGCGCGCCTTCGCACGCTTCGCGCCCGAGACCGAGGTGGCACGGGCCATCCCGCAGGATGCCTCGGCCGTCGACGGGCGTGGGCTGCTTGCGCGCCTTCCCGCGGCACCGTTCTACGGGGCGCTCGGCGTGGACCTCGAGGCCATGGGTGGCGCATCGCGCGTGCGCCGGTTCCTCGCGACGATCCCCGGCAGCGAGCGCGTGACGCTTCCGGCCTGGATCGATGCGGTGCAGGACAAGGTGAAGCAGGTCCAGGTGGCGGCGTTCCCGAGCAAGCTCGCGATCCTCTCGGGCGGAATCCTGAACGATGCGTCCTTCGTCGTCGTCACGGATGATCCGGCCGCCGTGAAGGCTGCGCTTCGTGCGTGGGTTGAGTCGCAGGCCGGCGAATCCGCGGGGATCCGCCGCGAGCCGACCTGGGAGGACGCACGCACGCTGAAGGACGGTTCGGCCGTGACGGCGTTTGCCGTGAAGGAGACCGTCATCGGACCCGGTGGCGATCCCCTCGAGCGCGTGCTCCGGCAGCTCATCGTGAGTTCGCGCGGCGTGCACGGGTTCGCGCGCGAGGTGCCCGGTGCGCTCGTCGTGACCTACAGCCAGCGCACCGACGTCCTCGGCCGCGCGACCGCCGCGGCCTCGCAGGCCGCGGGCACCAAGGTGCTGGCCGACCATCCCGTGGTGCGCGCGATGCAGCCGTGGCTGCTCGCGCAGCCCGACCTCGTGCTCTTCGTGGGCGTCGGCGAGCTGCTGGCGGCCGCGCGGCAGGCCGCGGAATCGGTGCCCGGCATGGATCCGGCGCTCGTGCCGGCGGCTGCCGCGGGTCTCGAGCCGCTGGCGGCCGCGTTCCGGTCGCGTGATCGCACCTGGGAGGGCGCGCTGGTGATCCCGAGCGGCATCCTGGGGCTCGGGTTCGACGCCGCACGGGCGCGCGTCATGCAGCCCGACGCGAACGCGCCGGCCGCGGGCGCGGCCCCCGCACCCGCACCGACGGCCCCGCCCGCCCCGTGAGCCGACCGGCCGAGCCGTTCCGCTGGCCGCGCGGCGGACCGCCGCAGCTGATGGCGATCCTCAACGTGACGCCCGACAGCTTCAGCGACGGCGGGGCGCTCGGCACGGACGCGTCGGCGGTGGCGTTCGGGCGGACATGCCTGCGCGACGGCGCGTCGATCCTCGACGTGGGCGGCGAGTCGACGCGGCCCGGGGCGCAGGCGATCCCGGACGACGAGCAGGTCCGGCGCACGCGCGGCGTCGTACGCGCGCTTGCCGCCGAGGCGGCGGTCTCGATCGACACCCGCAGCGCGGCGGTGGCGCGCGCGGCCCTCGAATCGGGGGCGTGCATCGTCAACGACGTGAGTGCGTGCCTCGATGACCCGGCCATGGCGGCGACCGTGGCGGCCCATGGCGCGCACCTGGTGCTGATGCACCGGTTGGTCCGCCCGCAGGAGGATCGCTGGAGCACCGAGGTGGACGCGCGCCGGCCTGCGGGGGACATCGTGCCCGCGGTGGTCGAGTGGCTGGGCGCGCGCGTCGAGGCGGTGGTGCGCGAAGGCGTCGCGCGCGAGCGCATCGCCGTCGACCCGGGGCTCGGGTTCGGCAAGGACGTCCGGCAGAACCTCGAGCTGCTCGCGCGGATCGGCGAGATCGCCGCCCTCGGGCTGCCGGTCGTCGTGGGCGCGAGCCGCAAGAGCTTCCTGGGTGCGGTGGCGGGCATCGCCGAGCCGCGTGACCGTGATGCCGTGTCCGCCGCCACCGCGGCACTTGCGGCGGTGCAGGGTGCGGCCGTGCTGCGGGTGCACGACGTGGCCCTCCACCGCCGGGCGATCGACGCGGCATGGGGCCCCAAAAGCGCGACTGGCTCCTGACGCCGGTGGACGGTGGGCGTCAGGAGCCTGTCGGCGGGTCGATCGGAACCCGAAGGCGCCGAGACCGCGAGAGTCGTGTCGTTCAGCGCCGTCGCCGGCTGCGGACGAGCCCTCCCAGGGCCATGAGCGAGACGGCGCCGGGGCCGGGGATCTCTGAGTAGAACTCGATCGCGCCAGTGGTGCTGGTGACGAGCGGCGCCCATTGCCCCCACTCGCCGGCTTGGTCGCCCGACGTGCCGTAGGCGCGCGACGCGGGCAGCGATCCGTCGGCGATGCCGGACATCCAGGCGAAGGCGGATCCGTCCGGGATCGTCAGGACCGCACCCACTGACACGAGGTAGCTGCCGGCGCCAAGCGTGTATCCGCCGAGGAGCGCCGCATCCAGGCGGAACACCGGCGAGTACCCGATGCTCCCGCCGACGTAGTTCCCCGTCGCGGTTTGCGTGATGCTGCCGATCCCCACGGTCCAGGACTGGCGCGGCGACGACGCAGGACCGGTCACGCCGATGTCGAAGATCGACACCTGGATGGCGGTGATGTTCGGGCTGAGCCGCGTCTGCTGCCAGGGCGGGATGCCGGACTCGATGTACTCGGACGCCCCCCAGAGGCGCACCGATCCCACGGTCTGGGCGGCATCGATCGTGAAGCGCTGGCCGAGCGCGAACGAGTAGTAGTAGTTTCCGCCGCTCGAGAATGCGTCGGAGAAGGGCCCGTCCTGGAGCATGAAGCCCGAACCGTTGGGGTCCGGCACGGCCGGCTTGGGCGCGTTGCTGTACCAGGGGATGCCCGCGGACGCCGCCGAGGCGGCCATCAGCGTCAGTCCGGCTGCAAGTGCAACGATCTGTCGCATGTGCGACACCCTTTCCTTCCTCTCTGTACC
>JBEITQ010000158.1:0-4902 GCA_040374835.1 Phycisphaeraceae bacterium
CCTCGCCAAGGCCATCGCCGGCGAGGCCGACGTCCCCTTCTTCTCCATCTCCGGCTCCGACTTCGTCGAAATGTTCGTCGGCGTCGGCGCCAGCCGCGTCCGCGACCTCTTCAAGCAGGCGAAGGAGAACTCGCCCTGCATCATCTTCCTGGACGAGATCGACGCCGTCGGCCGTCGCCGCGGCGGCGGGTTCACCACCGGCGGCCACGACGAGCGCGAGCAGACCCTGAACGCGATCCTGGTCGAGATGGACGGCTTCGAGGGCAGCGACCAGGTCATCGTGATCGCGGCCACCAACCGCGCCGACGTGCTCGACCCCGCCCTCACCCGCCCCGGCCGCTTCGACCGCGTGGTCGGCGTCAGCCTGCCCGACGTGATGGGCCGCCGGCAGATCCTGGCCGTGCACTCGAAGAAGGTCCGCATGGGCCCGGACGTCGACCTCGACCGGCTCGCGCGCGCCACGCCGATGTTCAGCGGCGCCGACCTCGCCGCCCTCATCAACGAGGCCGCGATCATCGCCACGATGGCCGACAAGGACCTGATCGAGATGGCCGACCTCGAGGAGGCCCGCGACAAGGTCCGCTACGGCCGCGCCAAGAAGAGCCGCAAGATCGAGGAGCAGGAGCGCATCGCGACCGCCTACCACGAGGCCGGCCATGCGGTGGTCCAGATGCTGGTCCCGGACGCCGACCCCCTGCACAAGGTGACGATCATCCCCCGCGGCCAGGCGCTCGGGACCACCTTCAGCCTGCCCGAGAAGGACCGCTACGGGTACGGCCGCAAGTACTGCGAGGCGACCATGCGCGTCCTGTGCGCGGGGCGCATCGCCGAGAGCAAGAAGACCGGCGACATCTCGAGCGGCGCCGGCATGGACATCAAGATGGTCACGCGCATCGCGCGCGCCATGGTGCTCGAGTGGGGCATGAGCGAGCGCCTCGGGTTCGTCAGCTACAAGGGCGAGGACAGCCGCGAGGCGTTCATGCCCGAGAAGGACTACTCCCCCGAGACGGCGCGGCTGATCGACGAGGAGATCCGCAGCCTCGCCGACGGCGCCTACGCCGACACCGGCCGGATCGTGGACCAGCACTGGGAGAAGGTCGCCGCGGTGGCCGAGGCGCTCCTCAAGTACGAGACGCTCTCCCGCGACGACGTCGAGCGCATCATGCGCGGCGAGCCGCCGGCGAAGCCGACCGTCGCCGACCTGCTCGGCGCCGAGATGTCGAAGCCCGCCGCGAAGCCGACGGCGCCGGCCGCACGGCCGGCCGACGACGGTCCTGCGCCCGGCGCGATCCCGAGCCCCGCCTGATCAGTCCGGCGCGTCCTCGCCGAACGTCCGCCTGCGCCGCAGCAGGTGGTGGTAGCGGCGCGCGAAGCGGTGCGCCTCGTCGCGCGCGGACTGGCACAGCCGCAGGCCCGCGTTCGTGCGCGGCAGCCGGATCGGCTCGCTCTCGCGGTGCACGAAGATCAGCTCCCCTTCTTCGCCAGGCTGATCACGATCGCCGGCCGGCGCGCGAAGCCCTCCATCGCCTCGAGCGCCGCGTGCAGCTGGCCGATGCCGCCGTCGATCAGCAGCACGTCCGGCACCAGCTCGTCCGCGCCCTGCGCCTCGCCCATGCGGCGGCTCACCACCTCGTGGATCGCGCGGTAGTCGTCGTTTCCCGCGGTCGTGATGCGGTAGCGGCGGTAGGCGTCCTTGAACGGCCGCCCGTCCACGAAGCACACCTTGCTGCCCACGGTCTCCTCGCCGCCGAGGTGCGCGATGTCGATCGCCTCCAGGCAGCGGATCGGCGCATCCAGGCCCAGCGCCCGCTGCAGGCTGCGCATGCCGACCATCGGGTCGCCCGCGAACACGGTGAGCTCGGGCTGCCACTCGTGCTCCATGCCGCGGCGCGTCTCGCGGTCGTCGAGCTTCCCGAGGGCGTGGATCTGGTCGCGGAGCGCGGCCGCATCCTCGAAGCGCCGCTCCTCGGACGCGCGCTCCATCTCGCCCTGCAGCTCGCGCACCAGCACGCTGCGCCTCGACCCGAGGAAGCGCAGGAATCGGTCGACGTCGGCGCGGTAGCGCGACACCGTGACGCGGTTGGCGCACGGCGCGGTGCACTGGCCGATCGAGTGGAGCAGGCACGGGCGGAACCGGCGGTTCGCCGGGTCGTCGGCCTTGATGTCGAGCTCGCAGGTGCGGAACTGGAACACGCGCTGCATCACCGTCACCGAGCTGCGCAGCGCGTGGACGCTCGTGAAGGGGCCGAAGATGCGCGCGCCCTCGAAGCGCGGGTCGGACGGGTTGCGCGTGACGTACACGCCGGGGAACTGGTCGCGCACCGTGACCGCGAGGTACGGGAACGTCTTGTCGTCCTTGAGCAGCTCGTTGAAGCGCGGCTTCAGGTCCTTGACCAGGCGCGACTCCAGGAGGAGCGCCTCCCACTCGGCCTCGCACTCGAGCACCTCGACGTCCTCGACGAGCTCGAGCATCGGCTGCTTGCGCGCCCCCAGGTCGGCGCTCGGGACGAAGTAGCTCGACACCCGGTCGGGCAGGCGGACGGCCTTCCCGACGTACAGGACCACCCCCGCCGCGTCCTTCATGAGGTACACCCCGGGCACGTCCGGGAGGGACCGGGCCTTCTCGGAAAGCCGCCTCAGGCGCTCGTGACGGGGGTCTTCGGGCATCCGCCGGAAATCCTATGGAGCCGGGCAGGCCCCGCAGCCGTATACTCCGGGACCCGATCCGGGCTGCCGGTCGGTGACGGACCACCCCTAACGGAGACCTTGATCCATGAAGAAGTTTGCCTTCCTGACCGCCGGCATCGCCGCCGCCCTCTGCTTCGCCGCCTGCAACTCGACCGAGAAGCAGAACACCGCCGCCGGCGCCGTCGGCAACAAGTCCGCCTGCTGCAGCGAGGCCGCCAAGTGCGACGCCAAGTGCACCGGTGACGCCAAGACCTGCTCGAAGACCGACTGCTGCAAGAAGACCGACGCGAAGGCCGCCCCCGGCGCCGTGAGCGACAAGAAGGAAGGCTGCGCCAGCAGCTGCGGCACCACGAAGACCTCGGCGAAGAGCGACTGCTCGGCTGCCAAGAGCGAGTGCACCGCGACCAAGGCCGAGTGCGCCGCCACCAAGTCGGACTGCGCGAAGACCTGCCCGATGACCGGCACCACCTCGACCAAGGACGCCTCGATGGGCGCCGTGAGCGAGAAGAAGGACGGCTGCTGCAAGTCGTCCTGCACCAAGACGCAGGGCTGAGCCCTCCGTCCCGACCCGAACCTCCCGCACGCCCGTCCCCGGACGGGCGTGCGTGCTTTTTGCGCACTGCCGTCCGGCCTCCGCGCGGGGTAGCCTCCCGCGCCGATGGCCACCACCCTGCTGCGAGGCGGCCGCGTCCTGTGCGCGGCCTCCGGACTCGACCAGACCGCCGACGTCCTGCTTGCCGGGGGCCGAGTCGCCGCCGTGAGCGCACGTCGCGGCGAGCTCGCCGCCGGTGACGCGGCGGTGGTCGACTGCGACGGGCTCCTCGTCTGCCCCGGCCTGATCGACCCGCACGTGCACCTGCGCGAGCCGGGCGGCGAGCACAAGGAGACCATCGCCTCCGGGACGGCGGCCGCGCTGGCCGGCGGGTTCTCCTCGGTGTGCTGCATGCCGAACACGACGCCGTGCCTCGACTCGGCGCCCCTCGTCGAGTTCGTGCGCCTGCGGGCACGCGAAGCCAACCACGCGCGCGTCTTCGTGGCCGGCGCCGCCACCGTCGGCCGCGCGGGCGAGCAGCTTGCGCCGATGGCCGCCATGGCCCGCGCCGGCGCGGTTGCCTTCACCGACGACGGCGAGGGCATCGCGAGCGCCCAGGTCATGCTGCGCGTCCTGCAGATGGCGAAGGCCGTCGGCCGGCCGTTCATGCAGCACTGCCAGGAGCCGAGCCTCACCCAGGGCGCCTCCATGAACTCGGGCGTGCTGCAGGCGCGGCTCGGCCACGGCGGATGGCCGTCGGTCGCCGAGGAGCTGATGCTCCAGCGCGACCTGATGCTGAACCGCGCCGTGGGCGCCCGGTACCACGCGCAGCACCTCTCGGCGGCCGGCAGCGCCGAGCTGCTGCGCGCCGCGCGCGCCGCCGGCCAGCCCGTGAGCGGCGAGGTCTCGCCGCACCACCTGCTCCTCACCGAGGACGCCTGCGACGGCGACCGCACCGACGCCAAGATGAACCCGCCCCTGCGCACCGCGCGCGACGTGGAGGCGCTGCGCGCCGCGGTGGCCGACGGGACGATCGACGTGCTGGCGACCGACCACGCGCCGCATTCCCCCGCCGAGAAGGCCCGCGACTTCGCGAGCGCCCCGTTCGGCATCATCGGCCTCGAGCACGCCCTGCCCCTCTACCGGGAGGCCCTGGTCGACAGCGGCGCGATCGGCTGGCCGCGCCTCGTCGAGCTGATCACGCTGCAGCCGGCACGGCTCCTCGGGCTCGACGCGATGGGTCTGGGCACGCTCCGCGTCGGCGCGCCGGCCGACGTCACGGTCATCGATCCCGACGCCGCGTGGAGCGTCGACCCCGCCTCCGGGCGCTCGAAGAGCCGGAACACCCCGTTCGCCGGCCGCGCCCTGCGCGGTCGCGCCGTGCACGTGTTCGTCGACGGCGACCACCGCCTCGGCGCCGCTTGACGGCGCGCCGGGCAGGCCGCGCGCCGCGGCTCAGGCCGCGGACTTCTCCATCACGTCCTTGGCGACGCCCAGCTGCACCAGGCGCTCGATCGGCCGGTGCGGCTTCTTCGCCTCCTCGGCCAGGCGCCGCGCGGCGGCCTCGTCGGGGTACAGGGGCGAGAGGATCGCCTTGACGTTGGCCCAGATGCCGGACACGCCGGCGAACGTGTAGTCCACGGCGCTCGGCTCGTAGCCGCAGTGCACCATGCAGTTCTGGC
>JBEITQ010000128.1:0-5949 GCA_040374835.1 Phycisphaeraceae bacterium
CCACGGCGCACATCAGGTGCGTGCCGTTGATGAGCGCCAGGCCTTCCTTCGCGGCCAGCGCCACCGGCCGCAGCCCCGCGGCCGCGAGCGCGTCGCCCCCCGGCATGCGCCGGCCGCCGTGCATGGCCTCGCCCTCGCCGATCAGGACCAGCGCCAGGTGCGCAAGCGGCGCCAGGTCGCCGCTTGCGCCGACCGACCCGCGGCTCGGCACCACCGGCACCACGTCGGCGGAGAGCATCGCGAGGATCAGTTCGACCACCTCCGGGCGGATGGCGCTGCGCCCACGCGCGAGGCTCGCGGCGAGCACCAGCATCATCGCCCGCACCACCTCGGCCTCGAGCTGGTCGCCGACGCCGGCCGCGTGACTCCGGATCAGGTTCACCTGCAGGGCAGCCAGGTCGCCGGCCGGGATCCGCACGCGCGAGAGCGAGCCGAACCCGGTGTTGATGCCGTAGAGCGCCTCGCCGCCGGCCGTGCGCCGCTCGAGCGCCGCGCGCGAGGCCTGCATCGCCGACCGTGCCGCCGGCGAAAGCGTCGCGCCGCGTCCGGCACGCGCGACGTCGACCACCTCGGCGATCGTGAGCGGCCGCGCATCGAGGACCACGGGTTCGCGACGTTCGGGAGCGGAAGCCATCGCCGCCACGATACGGCCGCTTGCGCGCCCTCGCCGCGGCGGGTACGACACGCCCATGCAGCACCCGGTCGCGCGCTACGCAGTCCTCGTCCTCGGCGTCGTCGCGTGCATCCTGCTGGCGCTGCCCGTGCTGCCGTGGCTGACGAGCGCACGCGGCGTGGCGGGGCCGGGCGCCTCCGACGCGGTGCATCCGATCCCGGCCGCGGTCGCCATGGCACTCGGTGCCGCGGCGTTCACGGCCGTGGCGTGCGTGGTGGGGCGGCTCATCAATGCCGCCGTCGGGCTCTTCGTCCTCGGATGCGGGCTGGCGGTGATCGCCGGACGCACCGGGACGGTGATCGACGCCGCCTTCGACGGCGACACCCTCATGCCGCTTGCCTGCGAGACCCTTGCCTGGGGTGCAGCGGTGCTCGGCATGTCGATGGTGGTGTTCAAGGTGTCCGGCCCGCTCATCGACCTGCCCGCGCGCACGCCGGGCGGCCCGTTCGTGGCCGAGGTGTTCAACGCCGACGCATGGCGAGGCGTCATCGCGGCCGCGGCGGCGGTGGCCGTGGCATGGCTCCTCCTGCGCAACGAGACGAAGGGCCAGGCGATCGGGGTCGTCGCGGTCGGGGGCATCGCGGCCGCGTACCTGGCGCGGCGCGTGCAGCAGGACACGCAGCCCATCCTGCTGATGGCGCTGCCGGTCGTCGCCTTCGGCATCGCGCAGGCGATCGCGGCCGCCTCGAGCGCGGTGCCGCTCGACCGCCTCGTGGCGCCGCGCGCGCTGCCGGGGTGGTCGATGGCCATGCCGCTCGACGTCGTGGCCGGCACGCTGATCGGCGTGCCGATCGGCCTTGGGTGGTCGAAGCCCTCCGACGGCACCGACTGACCGGGCCCGGCGCGGGCTGCGTACACTCGCCCGGATGCCACTGCTCGTCACCGGCACCATCGGAATCGACACGCTCCACACCCCCACCGGCGAGGCCTCCGGCGTCCTCGGCGGAAGCTGCGCGTACTTCGCCGCCGCGGCGTGCCAGCTCGGCCCCGTGCGCGTGGTGGGTGCGGTGGGCGGCGACTGGCCCGAGGCGCACGAGCGGCAGCTGCGCGGCTTCCGCAACGTCTGCCTCGACGGCCTGGAGCGCCGCGCCAACAGCCAGACCTTCGCGTGGGGCGGCCGCTACTTCGAGAACATGAACCGGCGCGAGACGCTCTTCACGCGCCTGGGGGTGCTGGAGGAGGCGCCGCCGAAGGTGCCGGCCAAGTACATGGACAGCTCGACGGTGTTTCTGGCGAACACGCACCCGCTGGTGCAGCTCGACACCCTGAAGCAGTTCCCGAAGCGCCCACTCGCCGTGTGCGACACGATGGACCTCTGGATCAACATCGCGCGTCCCGAGCTCATGCAGCTCCTCTCCGAGGTCGACGGCGTGATCATGAACGACGAGGAGGCGATGCAGCTCACCGACTGCCGCAATCCCGTCACCGCCGGCCGCAAGGTGCTCGCGAACGGTCCGCGCCACTTCGTGGTGGTGAAGAAGGGCGAGCACGGCGCGATCCTCATCCACCGCGACGGCGTCGCGAGCGTTCCCGCCTACCCGGCCGACGAGGCGCAGGTGATCGACCCGACCGGCGCCGGGGACACGTTCGCCGGCGGCTTCATGGCGCATGTGGCGCGCAGCGGCCAGCGCGACTTCCAGGCGCTGCGCCACGCGATGGCGTGGGGCACGGTGCTCGCGAGCTTCACCATCGAGGCGTTCGGACTCGACCGCCTGGCGCGGCTCGACGCGGGGCAGGTCAACGACCGCTTCCGCGCCTACCGCGACATGACCGCCTTCGACCTCCACCGCTAGGAGCGATCCATGGACGTCCGTCGTGCCTTCCTCGTGCGGCTGCCGTCAGGGGCCGCGATCACGCTTTCGGCCGCGATCGCCGCGGTCGGCGCCTCGGGTGCCGCGCACGGCCAGTGGGCGCCGCTCGACCAGCTGCCCGGGAGCGAGCAGGTCAGGGGCATCAAGGCACCGGGAGCCGGCGCCGGCCGCGTCTCCGAGGTGCGTTGGGACATGGACGCCCGAAAGGCGTGGTTCCAGTACGCAGGCGGGTGGAAGTGGGTGTCGCTCGACGGCGGCGAGGTGCAGGAGGGCGGCGAGCCGCCGGCCGCGAAGCCCGCGGACAAGGGCTACCGCCCCGCGCGCGGCGGGCGCGCGAAGCAGGCCACCGAGGTGACGAGCCCCGACGGCGCATGGACCGCGGTCTTCAAGGACTGCAACGTGGTGCTCAAGCCGAAGGAGGGCGAGCCCGTCGCGGTGACCACCGAGGGTGCCGGCAAGCGCTGGTTCGGCAGCGCCGACTGGGTCTACGGCGAGGAACTCGACCAGAACACGGCCATGTGGTGGTCGCCTGACTCGAGGCGCATCGCCTACTACGACTTCGACGAGTCGCCGGTGAAGGACTACTACCTGCTCGCCGGGCTCTCGGGCCTTCGCACGCGGCCGGTCTCGGGCGGCTACCCGAAGCCGGGCGAGCCGAACCCCGTGGCGCGCCTGGAGATCCACGACCTCGCGGCGAAGTCGCGCACCAAGGTCGACGTCGGCCCGTCGACCGACCAGTACGTCTACGGCGTTCGCTGGTCGCCGAAGGGCGACGCGCTCCTCTGGTTCCGTGCGCCGCGCCGCCAGGACACGGTGGAACTGATGGTGACCGACCCGGCCACCGGCGCCTCACGCGCCCTCATCACCGAGAAGCAGGCGTCCTGGCAGGAGAACGCGCCGGCGATCCGGTTCCTGGAGGACGGCCGCCGATTCCTCTGGGAGTCCGAATCGAACGGCTTCTCGAACTGGGAGCTGTGGGACCTCGAGAAGGGCCGCCTCGCGCGGCTCACCGACGATCCGTGGGTCGCGGAGTCCATCGTCGACGTCGACGAGGCGGCAGGCTGGGTCTACTACTCGGCGCGCTCGAGCCCGACGGCGATCTGCTCGCAGCTGCACCGCGCGAGGCTCGACGGCTCGAAGCGCGAGCGGCTGACCACGGGCGACCTGCACCATTCATCGTTCCAGGTGGCGCCGGACCACTCGTGCTTCGTGTCCACGTGCGAGTTCGTCGACGTGCCGCCCTCGGCGTCGCTTCGCGCGATGGACGGGCGCGAGCTGGCCGTGCTCACGAAGCCGGTGCCGGATGCGTTCGCGAAGCAGGGGCTCGTGCCGCCGGAGTTCATCCGCTGCACGGCCGCCGACGGCAAGACCGAGCTCTACGGCATCCTCTGGAAGCCGCCCGGGTTCGACCCGGCGAAGCGCTACCCGCTGGTGATCGACGCCTACGGCGGGCCGCTCATCGCCACGGTGTCGCCGCGCTTCGCAGGCGTCGACCCGGACGTCGGTCGCGGCGTGCTGGTGGCGCGGGTCGACAACCGGGGCACCCCGGGGCGCGGCAAGGCGTTCGAGTCTGCGACGTACATGGCCCTCGGCGGCCCGGACGTCGACGACCAGGCGGCGTTCGTCCAGGAACTGGCGAAGCGCCCCTACGTCGACGCCGACCGCGTGGCGATCTGCGGCCACAGCTACGGCGGCTACATGTCGCTCATGGCGGCGATCCGCCACCCGGACGTCTTCCCGGTGGCCGTGGCCGGCGCGCCCCCGACCGACTGGCGCCAGTACGACACCATCTACACCGAGCGCGTCATGCGCACCCCGCAGGAGAACGAGGCCGGCTACGACGCCGGCAGCGCGGTGAAGCTCGCCGAGAAGCTGAAGGGCAGGGTGCTCCTCCTCCACGGCATGATGGACGACAACGTGCACGTGGCGAACACGTTCGCGCTGGCCGATGCGTGGCAGTCGCGCAACGTGCCCTTCGAGATGCAGCTCTTCCCGACGGCCGACCACGGGATCGGCAGCCCCGCCTACGAAAGCGCCAAGTGGAGCTTCATCCTGCGCAACTTCGGAATGTGGTCCCAGCCGCCCGTCGGCGGCCGATGATGGCCGGGTGAGCGCCGTCCGCATGCCGCTTCCCCCGGACCGAAGCCATGTCCGTACCGAGGCGCGGAACCCCGCCTCCGCGGGCCTCGACCGCCTTGACGGCGCGGGCATCGCCGCGCTGATGGCCGAGGACCATCGCGCCGTGGCCGAGGCGGTGGCCGCGGCTGCCCCCGCCATCGGGGCGCTCGTCGAGTCGATGGTGGCGAAGTTCGCGCAGGGCGGGCGGCTCGTCTACTTCGGCGCGGGAACGAGCGGCCGGCTCGGCGTGCTCGACGCCAGCGAATGCCCGCCGACCTTCATGAGCGACCCGGGGCAGGTGGTCGGCGTGATCGCCGGCGGCGACGGCGCGCTGCGCCGCTCGAGCGAGGGCCGCGAGGACGAGTGGGACGGCGCGCGCCCCGAGATCGAGCGCCTGGCGATCGGGCCGCTCGACACGGTGGTGGGGATCGCGGCGGGCGGCACCACGCCCTACCCGCGCGGCGCGGTGCGCCTGGCGAAGGCGCGCGGCGCGACGACGGCATTCGTCGCATGCGTGCCGATGGAGGCGCCGGAAGGCTGCGACCACCTGGTCGTGCTGGACACCGGCCCCGAGGTACTCACCGGAAGCACCCGCCTGAAGGCCGGCAGCGCCACGAAGCTCGCCCTCAACTGCATCACCACTGCGCTCTTCACCCGCCTGGGGAAGGTGCGCGGCAACCTGATGGTCGACCTGGCCGCGACGAACGACAAGCTGGTCGACCGTGCGATCCGCACGGTGATGCAGTTCGATCCGTCGCGCACCCGCGAGGAGGCGTGGGCGCTGCTCGAGGCCCACGGCCGCAGCGTGAAGCGCGCGATCGAGGTCCCCAACTGGCAGCCCACGCTCGTCGGCGAGCGGGTGCGCGTGCGGCCGGTGCGGGAATCCGACCGCGACGCCATGCATGCGGCGGCCTCGGATCCCGAGGTCTGGGCGCAGCACTCCGAGCGGAACCGCCACGAACGCCCGGCGTTCGACCGCTTCTTCGACGGGGCCCTGGCGTGTGCCGGAGGACTGGCCATCGAGGACGCCGCGAGCGGCCGCATCGTCGGCTGCACCCGTTACTACGACTGGAACCCCGGGGACCGCTCGGTGGTGATCGGCTACACGTTCCTGGAGCGCGCGCGCTGGGGCGACGGCACCAACCGCGAGGCGAAGCGGCTCATGCTCGACCACGCCTTCCGCTGGGCGCGCACCGCGTGGTTCCACGTGAGCCCGGGCAACCTGCGATCCCAGCGCGCGCTCGACAAGATCGGCGCCCGCCGCGACCGCGAGGAATTGGTGCCGGTCGGCGGCGTGCCCAGCCCGCGGGTGATCTACCGCCTCGACAAATAGGTGCCAGGAACGCC
>JBEITQ010000126.1:0-5983 GCA_040374835.1 Phycisphaeraceae bacterium
CCTCGACTTCGAGACCGTATCCGTGGTCGGGCTGGAGGGTGTACGGCATGGGGCAATAAGTATAGGAGCCTGCCCGCCCCCCGGCAGGCCATGGCTCCGGCTCAGGCGCGGAAGATCGCGCCCATCCGCTTGCCGATCAGGGCGCTGGCCCCCAGCAGGGTCACGGCCAGCAGCGCCATGGCCCAGACCCCCATGGCGCTCGCGATCCCGGGGCCGTCGCCGAGCCGCTCGAAGAGCGTGTAGATCGCCTTCGTCACCGGATAGTGCGCCTCGCGCTGGGCCAGGAGCAGGCTGTCGCTCACCTCGAGCATGCTGAAGCTGAAGGCGAGCAGCGCCCCCGCCACCAGGTTGGCCGCGATCAGCGGGATCACGATCCGCCGCTGGACGCGCCAGCGCGACGCCCCGGTGATGCGTCCGGCGTCCTCGAGCTCGGCGCTGGTCTGCTGCAGCCCCGCCACCGCGCTGCGCACGACGTAGGGCATGCGACGCACCGCGTAGGCCACCACCAGGAACGGGAACGGGTTGGGCTCGGCGCCGATGATGCTCGCGAACGCCCCGAGCGGCGCGTCCGGCCCGCCGAAGGGCCACTCCAGGCTCACGGCCACGAAGCCGAAGGCGAGCACCAGGCCCGGCACGGCGAGCGGCAGCATGACCAGCGCGTCGAGGAGCCACGCCGCGCGCAGGTTCGCGCGCGCCAGGAGCCGCGCCGACGCGAACCCGACGACCAGCGCGCACGCCACGGCCATCAGGCTCAGGACGAGCGAGTTGCGGATGCTGCCCGCCGCCAGCGGGTGCGTGAGCGCCTGCAGGTAGTGGTCGGTGGTGAAGGCACGGGGCAGGATCGATCCGTACCACTGCCCGGGCTCGGCGAGGCTCGCCAGCACCACCCCGATCGCCGGCAGCGCCGCGAAGAGCGCCGTGCCGCCGAAGAGCGCCACCGCGCCGGCGGCGCCCCAGCCGCGAAGGCGCAGCTCCTCGCGGCGGATCGAGGCCTTCGACTGCATCGCGTGCGCGCCGCGGCCGAGGGTGAACTTCCCCAGCAGGTAGAAGGCCACGCTGCAGGCGAGCATCACCACCACCAGCGCGTACGGGCGGCGGCTCGCCTCGACTTCCTTGATGCCGTTGAAGATCTGGACGCTGGTGACGTCGTAGAACTCGAACATGAGCGGGGTGCCCAGCTCGGTGAAGCTCCAGATGAAGACGATGGTGGCGCCTGCGAAGACGCCGGGCCGGACGAGCGGCAGCGTGATGCGCCGGAACCGCGTCCAGGCGGAGGCGCCCATGCACTGCCCCGCCTCCTCGAGCGCCGGGTCGAGGTTCGCAAGCGACGCCACCACGTTCAGGTACATGATGGGGAACAGCGAGATCGCCTCCATCGCGGCGATCGCGAAGATGCCGCCGCCGGAGAGCCAGTCGACGTCGAGCCCCAGGGCGGCGTTCAGCGCGCCGGCGCGCCCCAGCAGGTGGCGCACGCCGATCGCGCCCACGAAGGGAGGCAGCACCAGCGGAAGCAGCAGCAGGCCGCCGAGGACGGTCTTCCCCGGGAACGAGCAGCGCGCCCCCACCAGGGCGAGCGGCAGCGCGAGCGCCAGGGCGATCGAGGTCGTGAGCGCGGCGATCGCCGCGGCGTTGAGCAGCCCGCGCTGCGTGGCCGGGTCGCCGAGGGCGGACACCAGGTGGCGGAGGGTGAAGCCGCCGTCCTCGGTGCGGAAGGCCCCGCCGACGGTCAGCCCGATCGGATAGACGAGCGCGGCGCCGAGCACCGCCACGATGGCGACGAGGAGGAGGGTCTGGCGCCACGTGGACCGCACGCGGCGCGGAGTCTAGTCAGGTCACGTCCAGGCGCCGAGCTGGATGCCGAGGTCATTGCCGTCCACGGTGCCGTCCCGGTTCAGGTCGGCCGGGCCGTCGCCCGGCCCCCACGCGCCGAGCAGGATCCCCAGGTCGTCGCCGTTCACCACGCCGTCGCCGTTCAGGTCGCCGAGCACCGTGCGCAGGTCGACGATGCCGGCGACTGCGAGGAAGCTCAGCGCCGACGCCGCGGTCGCCTCGCGCACCACGGTCACCACGTAGGCGCCGCGCTCGAGCCCGCGCACGTAGAGGTGCTCCACGTTGTCCACGGCGCTCGAGCTGACGACGTTGCCCGACTCGAAGCGGCCGATGCCCGCGTCGCCCGAGAGCGGCACCACCGACTCGCCCTCGATCCGCTGCAGGCGCAGGGTGACGTTCGCGATCGCGGGCGCGGTGGCCGACGAGAACGCGTTGGTGGACAGGTTGCGCGTCCACGTGGCGACGATGCTGACGTCGCCCGGGGCGGCCAGGTCGAGCCGGTAGTGGAACTGCTGGATCGCCGCCGAGGACTGCAGCACCTCGACGTCCCACAGGACCAGCTGCGGCGACGGCGGCCCGAGCGCGGCATCGTCGGCGGTCGCGCTGGACTGCGCCTCGTCCGCGGTGATGATGCGGTGCGCGCGGTCGATGTTCACCGTCCCGCAGCCGTAGACGGGGTCGAGGGGGCGCGCCGTGACGCCGCGGCTGGCGCCCGAGGCGGGCGCGTTGTTCGTCCACGCGGGGCCGTGCGCGGCGCCGGCGAGGAGCGCCGCCTTGATGGCCACGCCGCGCGCCCGGTTGACGTTCTGGTTGTACGGCGCGGTGGCCGCGGTCTGGTAGAGGAGCGCCGCCGCGGCGCTGACGACCGGCGTCGAGAAGCTGGTGAACTGGCCGGGCGCCACGAGCTCGGGCTTCATGCGCCCCGCCCCGTCGACCGACGCCGGCGTGTTGCCGGCGCTGTGCTGGCCGTCGATGCGCCCGACGGCGATCGAGTTGTAGCCGCAGGCGAGCAGCGGCTGCATCGCGCTGCCGGCGCCGTTGTTCTCGCCGACCACGAAGAGCGTGTTGTCGCGGTGCATCGCGAAGTCGGCGCGGCGCAACGCCTCGCTGTCGAAGACGCCCTGCGCGATCGCGCCGATCCAGCTGTGGTTGAAGACGCGCGCGCGGTCGTTCGAGGCGGGACCCGGCGGGACGCTCGGCGGGATCGCGAAGCCGCCTCCGAGCTGCAGGTAGTTCGACTGCAGGAACCCGTTGGCGTCGTAGACGTGGACCTGCGAGATGCCCGGCGCGATGCTGGTGCCGATCCCGTAGAAGCTCTTGGCGACCTCGGTGCCGTGCCAGCTGACGGTCATGCCCGAGACGGCCTGGTTGAAGGTCTTGCCCGCAAACGCCGCCAAGGCGCCGTCCGGCAGCACCTTGAGCGCACCGGCCTGCTCGGACGCCTCGCACTGCACGACGCGCACGCCGGCGCCGGTCGGCGCCGCCGCACCCAGGCGCGCGACGAGCTCCTCGTGGCCGATCTCGTCGGCCCGTGCGGACGGGAACGCAACCGCCGCTGCCGCCAGGGCGACGAGGATGGTCTGCGTCTGTCGTGGGGCGCTCACGCGGCGGCGGTCCCTTCGGGGCGAACGGTCCGGTCGGGGAACGCGCCTCCGAGGCGCGCTCCGCACGGACACAGTGTTGTCACTCTCGGACGCACGGGCAAGCCGAAAGTTCGCGCGATTCGCGCGTTCCGGGGCCAAGGTCCGGAATGCACGTAGCCTGAGCCCTCCCATGGCCCCCCCGACGGTCATCCAGACGGAGCACCTGTCCCCGGCGGCGGCGGCCTGGCTGGGCGAACGCGCCCGGCTGGTGGCCGGGCCGGCAGGATCCCCCGCCTTCGAGTCCGCCGCCCCCGAGGCCGAGGGACTCGTGGTCCGCACCTACACCCGGGTGGACGACGCCCTGCTCGACCGCCTCCCGCGGCTGCGCGCCGTCGGTCGCGCCGGGGTCGGCCTCGACAACGTCGACGTCGAGGCATGCCGGCGACGCGGGATCGCCTGCTTCAACACCCCGGACGCCAACACGCAGGCGGTGGTCGAGTACGTCACGTGCTTCCTGTGCGATGCGCTGCGGCCGCGGCTCTTCCTCGCCGAGCCGGTCTCCCGCGCGCGCTGGGACGAGATCCGCCAGGAGGTGGTCGGCCGCCGGCAGATGAACGAGCTGTCGCTCGGCATCCTGGGCACCGGCCGGATCGGACGCCGCGTGGCCGAGGTCGCGCGCGCCATCGGGTTCACGGTGCGCTGCTGCGACCTCCTCGACATCCCCGAGCGCGACCGGCACGGCGCGGCGCAGGTCGATGCCGCCACGCTGTTCGCCGAGAGCGACGTGGTCACGGTGCACGTCGACGGCCGCGCGTCGAACGCCGGGCTCGTCGGGGCGTCGCTCATCGGCCGCATGCGCCCGGAGGCCGTCTTCATCAACACGAGCCGCGGGTTCGTGGTCGACCACGCGGCGCTGGCGGCGTGGCTTGCGGCGAACCCCGGCGCGCAGGCCCTGCTCGACGTGCACGACCCCGAGCCGTTCGACGCGTCGAACCCGCTGCTCGGGCTTGCGAACGCGCACCTGGCGCCGCACCTGGCGAGCCGCACCGATGCCGCCATGGAGGCGATGAGCTGGGTGGTGCGCGACGTGTGGGACGCGATCCGCCCGCGGTGACGCAGGGCGGTTCCCCGCGCACGGGACGCACCGGGGGCATTCCTGTACTTTGCCCACCATGTTCGACATCGTCTCCGTCCAGGCGCGGCAGGTCCTCGATTCACGCGGCAACCCGACCCTCGAGTGCGAGGTGGAGCTCTCCGGCGGCGCCGGCGGGCGCGCGATGGTGCCGAGCGGCGCCTCGACCGGCGAGCACGAGGCGGTCGAGCTGCGCGACGGGGACAGGAAGCGCTGGCTCGGCAAGGGCGTCGGGAAGGCCGTCGCCAACCTGAACGGACGGATCGCCCCGGCCATCATGGGGATGGACGCACGCGACCAGGCCGGAGTCGACCGAACGATGCTCGAGCTCGACGGCACGCGCAACAAGGCGAAGCTCGGGGCGAACGCCATCCTCGGCGCGAGCATGGCGGTGGCGCACGCCGCCGCCGCCGCGAGCGACCTGCCCCTCTGGCGCTACCTCGGCGGCGCGGGCGCGCGGCGGCTCCCCGCCCCGATGCTCAACATCCTGAACGGCGGCAAGCACGCCGACAACAGCGTCGACTTCCAGGAGTTCATGATCCAGCCGGTCGGCTTCGCGAGCTTCGGCGAGGCGATGCGCGCGGGCGTCGAGTGCTACCACGCGCTCCGCAAGGTGCTGCACGACGAGGGCCTGTCGACCGCGGTCGGCGACGAGGGCGGCTTCGCGCCGAACCTGCCGAGCAACGAGGCGGCCTGCGAGCTGATCGCCAAGGCGGTCGGCAAGGCGGGCTACGACCTCGGGCGCCAGGTGGTGATCTGCCTCGACCCGGCGACCAGCGAACTGTCCAACGAGGCCAAGGCGCGCAAGAGGAAGGGCTACTGCTTCTTCAAGAGCGACCCGAAGCGCACCGTGTCGAGCGACGACATGATCGCCCTCTGGGAGCGCTGGTGCGCCAAGTGGCCCATCCGCTCGATCGAGGACGGACTGGCCGAGGACGACTGGAAGGGTTGGAAGTCGCTCACCGCGTCGCTCGGCGCGAAGGTGCAGCTCGTCGGCGACGACCTGTTCGTCACGAACCCCGCGTTCCTCGCCAAGGGCATCAAGGAGGGCTGCGGGAACGCCATCCTTGTCAAGGTCAACCAGATCGGCACCCTGTCGGAGACCTTCGACGCGGTGAACATGGCGATGCGCAACGGCTACCGCGCGATCCTCTCCCACCGCTCGGGCGAGACCGAGGACACCACCATCGCCGACCTCGCCGTGGCGACGAACTGCGGCCAGATCAAGACCGGCGCACCCGCGCGCACCGACCGGACCGCCAAGTACAACCAGCTGCTGCGCATCGCCGAGCACCTCGGCGACGACGCGACCTACGGCATCCCGCTGCCCTGAAGCGCGGCCTCGGCGGCGGCGCGCTCGGCGGCCGCGGCCTCGCGCACCTCGGGAGGGGCGGCCGCGAGCAGCGCGTCGGCCCGGGCCAGCGTGGCCCGCGCGGCC
>JBEITQ010000017.1:0-16653 GCA_040374835.1 Phycisphaeraceae bacterium
CGCTCGACGTCGAGATCATCAGCGAGGTCGCGGCGCACGGGCCGCGCCCGCGTTCACCATCCCGGCGTGCATCAGCGCGGAGACGGGCGTGGGTGCCTCCATGGTCTCCGGCAGCCAGGCGTGCATCGGGACCTGCGCGGACTTCGCCGCCGCGCCGAGCGCGAGCAGCACCGCGATCGGCGCGAGCGTTTCCGGGTCGGCGGCGCCGGACGCGGACTCGACGATCTCCGACACCCGCACCGCGCCCCAGTCGCGCCACGCGAGTGCGAAGGCGGTCAGGAGGAGGAGGTCGCCGATCCGGCCGATCGCGAAGGCCGTGCGCGCCGGCAGCACCGCCTGCGGCCGGTCATGGCGGATCGTGAGGAGTCCGTGCAGCGCGATCGCCTGGACGATCCACGCGCCGACCAGCACCGGCAGCAGGTCCGCGGTGGCGCTGACCCACGCAGCGCAGGTGGCGACCGCCATCAGCACCGCGAAGCGCTCGCGCGCCGGGTCGCCCGCGAGCGCGCGCAGCGAGTAGCGCACGGTGACCGCGCCGATCCCGGCGACGAGCAGCCCGAAGAGCGCCGTGGCGCGGTCGATCCGGAGTCCGACCGCGGCCACGGGCTCTGGGCGCGCCGCCTGCCAGGCCATCAAGGCGAGCGAGGCGATGGCCAGCGCGTCCATGGCCCCGCGAAGCCCGCGGAGGCGGGCTTCGGCCGGGGCAGGGGGCGAAGACGAATGGCGATTCGTGATACGCGACATAATTGTCGCGTATACGGTAGCGCATTTCAGGGGCGGCCGTCAAGCCCCGTGATCCGAGGCTTTCAGCGCAGGTCGAACCGGTCGAGCTCCATGACCTTGGCCCAGGCCGCCGCGAAGTCGTGGACGAACTTCTCCTTGGCGTCGGCCGAGGCGTAGACCTCGGCCAGCGACCGGAGCTCGGAGTTGGACCCGAACACGAGGTCCACCCGGCTGGCCATCCAGCGCACCTTGCCGGTGGCGCGGTCGCGGCCCTCGAAGTGCTCGGCGTCGGGCGAGGTCGGCTTCCACGCGGTGGCCATGTCGAGCACGTGCACGAAGAAGTCGTTCGTCAGTGCGCCGGGCCGCTCCGTGAGGATGCCGGTCGAGGAGCCGTCGAAGTTCGCGTTCATCGCGCGCATGCCGCCGAGGAGGACGGTCATCTCGGGCGCGGTGAGCTCCAGCAGGCACGCGCGGTCGACGAGCAGCTGCTCGGCGGTGCGCGCATGGCCCTTGGCGAGGTAGTTGCGGAACGCATCCGCCCTCGGCTCGAGCACCGCGAAGCTCTCGGCATCGGTGTGCTCGGCGGTGGCGTCGGTGCGGCCTGCATGGAAGGGCACGGTGACGGCCACGCCCGTCGCCTTCGCCGCGTGCTCGACCGCCGCGCATCCGGCGATGACGATCAGGTCGGCGAGCGACACCTGCTTCTTCCCGCCGGGCTGCGCCGCGTTGAACTCCTTGCGGATGCCCTCGAGGATCTGCAGCACCGCCGCAAGCTCCGCGGGGTTGTTCGCCGCCCAGTCCTTCTGCGGCGCCAGGCGCACGCGTGCGCCGTTGGCGCCGCCGCGCTTGTCGGTGCCGCGGAAGGTGGACGCCGAGGCCCACGCCGCGCGCACGAGCTGCGGCACGGTGAGGCCCGAGGCCATGACCTTCCCCTTGAGCGAGGCGACGTCCGACGCATTCACCAGGTCGTGGCTCACTGCAGGCACCGGGTCCTGCCACACGAGGCGCTCCTTCGGCACCAGCGGCCCGAGGTAGCGCGACACCGGTCCCATGTCGCGATGCGTCAGCTTGAACCATGCGCGCGCGAACGCATCGGCGAACGCCGCGGGCTCCTTGTGGAAGCGGCGCGAGATCTTCTCGTACGCCGGGTCCATGCGAAGCGACAGGTCGGTGGTCAGCATCACGGGCGCGTGGCGCTTCGACGGGTCGTGGGCGTCCGGCACGGTGCCGGCGGCGGCCGGGTCGGTGGGCACCCACTGCCAGGCGCCGGCCGGGCTCTTGGTCACCTTCCACTCGTAGCGGAACAGGGTGTCGAAGTAGCCGTTGTCCCACGTCGTCGGGTTCGTGGTCCACGCGCCCTCGAGGCCGCTGGTGATGGTGTCCTTGCCGTGGCCGGTGCCGAAGCTGTTCTTCCAGCCGAAGCCCAATTCCTCCATGGGCGCGGCCTCCGGGTCTGGGCCCAGGTGCGACGCGGGCGCGGCGCCATGGTTCTTCCCGAAGGTGTGGCCGCCGGCGATGAGCGCCACGGTCTCCTCGTCGTTCATCGCCATGCGGCCGAAGGTCTCGCGGATGTCGCGCGCGGCGGCGACCGGGTCGGGATTGCCGTTCGGGCCCTCCGGGTTCACGTAGATGAGGCCCATCTGCACCGCGGCCAGCGTGTGCTCGAGGTCGCGGTCGCCGCGGTAGCGCTGGTCGGCGAGCCACGCGCGCTCGGCGCCCCAGTAGGTCTCGTCGGACTCCCACATGTCGGGGCGGCCGCCGCCGAAGCCGAAGGTGCGGAAGCCCATCGATTCGAGCGCCTCGTTGCCGGCCAGGATCATCAGGTCGGCCCACGAGATGCGGCGGCCGTACTTCTGCTTGACCGGCCAGAGCAGCCGGCGCGCCTTGTCGAGGTTGACGTTGTCGGGCCAGCTGTTGAGCGGCGCGAACCGCTGCATCCCGGTGCCGCCGCCGCCGCGGCCGTCGCTGATGCGGTACGTGCCCGCCGCGTGCCAGGCCATGCGGATGAAGAACGGTCCGTAGTGGCCGTAGTCGGCCGGCCACCAGGGCTGCGACTTGGTCATCAGCGCGCGCAGGTCGGCGCGCAGCGCCTCCACGTCGAGCGACTTGAACTCCTTCGCGTAGTCGAAGCCGCGGCCCATCGGGTCGACCTTCTCGGAGTTGAGCTTGAGCGGCGAGAGGTCGAGGCGGTTCGGCCACCATTCGCGGTTGGTGGTGCCCTCGGCGGTGTTGCGCTGGAATCCGCCCATGAACGGGCACTTTGCTGCGGCGGTGGTCACGTCTGGATCTCCTCTGGTCGGGTGGTCGGTGTCTGCGGCCTGGACCGCGCGTGCGAGCATCCGACGGTCGCCGGAGGCGATCGTCGGTCCCGGGTCGGAGATGGTAGGGCGCGTGCGTGCGCGCGCGCTAGCGCCCGCTTCCCACCGGCAGCGTCAGGACGGGCGAGGCCTGGCCCTCGGCGGTGACCTGCAGGTCGTACATGTCCCGGACCATGCAGAAGCAGGCGCGCGACGAACGGTCCTTCTGGTGGATCCAGTACCAGTGGCGCCCGTCGTGCACGGAGATCGCCGCCTCCGTCGGCCGCTCCTTCGAGCAACGCACCCGGAAGAGCGCGGTCATGTACCGGGACAGGTCCGCGCCCGGCGGCAGGGAGTCCAGCATCGCGAAGAACTCCTCCTGGGTGTCGACGTCCGTCGGCGGATCGGGCGCGTCCGGCGAGGCGTCCACCCCGAGCGACATGAGGTTGAGCGTCGCCGAGAACGAGCGCGTCCGCAGCGGCAGGGTCGTTCCGTTGCCGTCGCCCTCCGAGGCGACGATCCGGTAGCTGCCGGGCTCCACCTTCAGGTTGAGCGCCCCGTCGAGATACCTTCCCTCGGGCGTTTCCTGGACGCCCTCGTAGAAGGTGAGGACCGGGACGCGCTCGACAGTGCGGTAGTCGTAGTTGCCGTCCGGGCGGCGCACGAAGCTGGCTTCCGCCGCGCTTGCCCGCACGATGTGGTCGACCGTGACCTGTTCGCGCGGGATCGGGTCGGCGTTCCAGACCACCGGTTCCGGCACCTGGCTGAGCGAGACCAGCCGCTTGCCGCTGAGGGAGTAGAGCGCCTCGAGGATCTGCCCGAAGTCGTCGTTGCAGAGCTGGATCCTCCGGTCGCTGGTGACGTCGAATGAATCGACGCGGTCGAACTTCTCGACGGCCAGCACGACCACCACTGCGAGCGGCCAGCCCGCCGACACGAGCCGCTCCACCGTCGAGACCGGGATGGGGGACAGCAGCTCGCGCGCGAGCCGCTCGCCCTGCTGCGGGACCATGGTGATGTTGGGCGTGTAGCTGAAGTTCAGGTTGCCTGCCGCCCCGCCGGACACCATCCCGTCCGAGGGAACCGCCAGCGCGCCGCTGGAGCCGGCCCCAACGGTGGTCTGGACGTTGATGATGGTGACGTTCATCCACTGCGTGGGCTGCTGCTGCGACATCCGCACGATGTTGAGCAGCATCTGGCGGTCCATGGCCGTGGCGACGGCGCTGTTGAAGGCAACGTGGTTGTCCTCGAGGGCGGAGGCGCCCCACTGGGCGCAGCCGCCGGCCGCCGCGGCGAGTGCTGCCGCCAGGACCAGCATGCCGCCACGGCCGGGCCTCGGGTGCTTGGGGATCGGGTGCATGGCCTCAAGGTAATGCGTAAGCCGCCCGGTGAGTCGATCGCCGGCCACGCCGGGCGACCGCGTGCCGCCCGCCGGACTTCGCGGGCGTCCTGGGTTGGTAGCCTCCGGCCACGGCCGCGTGGACGGGCCGTTCCCGTACGAGGGGAGCATCCTGATGACGGAGTCATGCCGCCCGCGCTCCCGCGCGTTGGCGAGCGACGGTGTGGAGCATCAGCTCAAGCTGCTGGTGGGCTGTTCCTCCGTCGCCCAGGCCATGTTCGACCGTGACCTGCGCTGCGTCGCCGCCAGCCCGCGCTGGCTCGCCGACTTCTCCGCCGGGACGGGCCCGGCCGAGGGCCGGTCGATCGAGGAGCTGTCCCCCGCGCTGCCTGCGCGCTGGCAGGGGTGCTTCCGGCGCGGCCTCGACGGCGAGTCCGTCACCCGGGAGCGCGACCTCATGGACGAGCATGGCACCGACGGACGATGGGTCTCGTGGTCGGTGTTCCCGTGGCGCGATTCCCGCAGCCGCGTCGTGGGAATCGTGGTCACGATCGCCGACGTTCCATCGCGTCGCCAATCGCCGATCGGGGCACGGCCCCCGCGCAACCGCCTGGAGGATGTGCTCTTCGAGAACCCTTCCTGCGGCATCGCCCTCCTCGACGAGGAGGGGCGCGTCGCCCGCTCGAACGCGGTCTTCCGGAGCATGCTGGATGCCGGCCCCGAGGGCACGGACGGCATGTGCACGGGTTCGTTCGTCCGTGCCGAGGACGGCGACCATGTCGATCGTGCGATCGCCTCGGCATGTGCAGGTGACCTGCCTGCGGCTCCGGTCGTGGTGCGCTACGTGAGAAGCGAGGGGACGGAGCGTGTCGTCCGGCAGTGGATCCTTCCGCTGCGCGGGAGCGCACTGCAGCAGGGCCGCGTGCTCCTGGTCGCGACGGACCTGGCCGAGGTCGTGGTCGCGGAGCGCCGCCTGGGCGATGCCGTGCGGATCGCGCACGCCGGGATCGCGAGCGCGGCGCTCGCGCACGACCTGTCGGGCGTCCTCGTCCCGCTCCGGGCGTTCGTCGTGGCGCTCGAAGCCTCGCCGTTCGCCGGCGATTCCGGGTCGAGGGAGCGTGGCCACCTTGACGGGCTTCGCGAGGTTGCCGACTACGTGCAGGGACTGGCCGACGCGGTCGAGCGTTCGGGGCATGACGACCCGGGCCAGCGATCTTCGACGGACATCGCGGCATGGTGGCGGCGTACGGGCGAGTTTCTCCGCCGCGGGCTGCCCGGCTCGATCGAGCTCCGCTTCGACTTGGCCGACGAGATTGCCTGTGTCGCGATACCGGCGCACCGGCTGTCGCAGCTCTGCCTCAACCTCCTCGCGAACGCCGGGCGTGCATCGGGTGCGCGTACGGCCGAGGACGGGTCACCGGCCCGCATCGTGGTCCGTGCGGCGCCAGCGGAGGTTGACGGCGGCAGGTGGGTGCGACTGAGCGTGTCGGATGAGGGCATCGGGATGGACGGCCGCGAGCGCCGCCGGGCGATGGCTGCCCTCGACGGCGATGGCCACGGCGGAGACGGGCTTGGGCTGACGATCGTGCAACGCATCGTCGAGGCCGCGGGCGGACGCATCACGATCCGGTCGACGACGGGCGAGGGCACCTGCGTCGAGGTGCTCCTGCCGGCTGCCGCGGAATGAAAAGACCCGGCGGACCGCGAGGTCACGCCGGGCCCGTACGGGGGTCCGCCCCGGAATGCAGGTTCAGCCGCGGGAGGCGGCCGGCGCCGACCAGCCGCCGAGCCGCGTCGCGAGCTCGGCGCGGTTGTGCACGCCGAGCTTGCGGTAGATCCGCCGGCTCAGGGTGATGATCGTGCCCTCCGCGAGCCGCGTCTCGGCGGCCACTTCCTTCCGCGACATGCCGAGCGCCAGCGCGACCGCCACCTGCCGCTCGCGCGTCGACAGGCGGTCGACGGACGCATCGCCGGCCGCGGGCCGGTCGGTGTCCTCGGGAACGAGGATCGTGCACGGGGTGGGCGGCGTGCCGGGCGCGACGGGCACCGTCGTCACCGAGATCGCCACGTTCGCCGGGGCATCTTCCGCGGGGCGACGGTCGTCGCGCCGCTGGGCGGCGATGACGAGGCGCTCGATGGCGCCGACCAGCCGCGACAGCTCGGCGCGCTCGCGCGCCGTGAGGTGGACGGTGCCGGCGAAGGTGCGCGCCTCGCGCCGCGTCGGGCGGTCGATGGCCCGCGCCCCGAGCGACTCGAGCGCCTCCCGGAGCGCCAGGCAATGCTCGTGCGCGATCGCGCCGACGGCCGCACGCTGGCCCGCGTCCTCGGGAAGCCACCGCACCACCAATTCGGCGCCGGTGCTTCGGTACTTGCCCCGTCGCGCGCCCCCGTGCGCCCCGACCGGTTCGGCCAGTCCGATCGACGCGAGGCAATCGAGCGCGGACTGCGCCTTGGCCACGGTCGTGCGCGCGGCGCTGGCGATGGTGCGCGCCTCCTGGCCCGACCGCGCACGCCGCAGCGCGCCCCAGCAGCGCATGGCGTCGGGGTTCTGGAGGAACTCGCTTACCCCCCGGGCGCGGAGGTGTGTGGTGACGATGCGCACGACCCCTGATGAGTACCCCTGCACGCGACGTCCGTCCACGGAAACGATGCTCGACGCGCGGACCGGCGAGGGCGCCGCGTTCGCGATATGTGCCACGTGCGTGGCACAGAAGCACGACGCATGGATCCCGCCTTCGATCTTGGTGTGCTACGGACGAGCCACAGTGGAGATTTCCCCGAGATTGTCGCCGGCCCTTCCCAGATCCCGGGTGCGTCGCGCCCGGCGGTCGCGCCGGAGGAGCGTGCGCCAGCGGCCGATCATGCGTTCCTCCTCGCCGGCCAGGATGGCCGGGGCCGTGCAAGCGAGAAGTCACCCGCATGCATGGAGAGATTGGGGTTGTAGTGGGGATCGCCGCGGAGCGTGGATCCCCATCGTTCGTGCATGAAACGGGCCTCGGCCTCGAAGCGCACGACCTTCGCGGGAGTGTCTTCGTGGCCACGGGAAGCCGATTCGTGGTGGATCAGTTCGGCGAAGGGTGTCCATACGTTCCGGTAGCCGGCGGCGCGGAGCCGCAGGCACAGGTCGACGTCGTTGAACGCGACGGCGAGCCGTTCGTCCAGCCCGCCCACCTCGTCGAACACCTTGCGACGCACCGCCAGGCATGCGCCCGTCACGGCCGACACTTCCTGCTGCAGCACGCCGCGCCCGAAGTAGCCCGTCTGGCCGCGGGCGAGGCGCGGGTGCGCGTGTCCCGCGACGGCGCCGATGCCGATGATGACGCCGCCGTGCTGCAGCGTGCCGTCGGGGTACCAGAGCCGCGCACCGACGGCGCCGATGCCGGGCTGGACCGCGAAGGCGACCAACTCCTCCAGCCATTCCGGCGTGAGCACTTCAATGTCGTCGTTGAGCAGGCAGAGCACCTGCCCGCGCGACTTCCGCACGGCGGCGTTGTTGAGGCGGGAGTAGTTGAATGCAGAGTCGTCGCGGACCACCGTGATGCCGGGCCGCTCCGCGATCGCCGCGAGGCAGGCGAGGGTCGCGGCATCGCGGCTTCCGTTGTCGAGCACGACGATCTCGTAGTTCGGGTAGGTCGTCCGCGAGCGGATCGACTCGACCGCGGTCCGAAGCAGCGCTCCTTGGTCGCGCGTGCAGATGACGATCGAGGCAAGCGGTGCCGGGGAAGGCAGCGCATGCCGGATCCGCAGGTGGCCAGGCGACTCGGGAGCCGCTTCCACCGAGGCGGCCCTGCCGGCCCGTTCCAGGTGCGCGGCAACCGCCCGTCGCGCCGCCTCGGCCGCCGCCAGCTCGCGCCCCGCTCCCTGGGTGCGTGGCCCTTCGGTCGCTCGCCGGTGGTAGAGGATCCGGGGGACGTGCACGATCGTGTCCGGCGGCACGGCCGCGGCGCACCGCAGGGCGAATTCATGGTCCTCGGCGCCCTCGAATCCCGCTCGGAAGCCGCCGACGCCCGCGACGAGTTCGCGTCGGTACACCCCGATCCGGGCGATCGCGTCCCGGGCGAGCAGGAGCACGTGGTTGAAGTCTCCCTTGAAGTGCGGGTCGAACCGGCGGCCGCCGCCACCTACTTTGTCTTCGTCGGAATAGACGATCTGCGCATCGGGATGGCGGTTGATCGCCTCGACGACCCAGTGGAGCGCGAGCGGCGGCAGCAGGTCGTGCGGGCCGAGCAGGGCGACGTGGGTCCCGGTCGCCAACTCGAGGGCGGCGTTCGACGCAGCGGCGAGGCTGCCGTGGGCTTCGCCGAGCCGCAGCTTGATGCGTGCGTCCGCACGGGCGTGGCCGTGGAGAAGGTCGGCGGCTGCCGGAGTCGAGGTCACCTCGCCTGCGACGCACAATTCCCAGCCCGGATGCGACTGGCCGCGAACCGATCGGATGGCCGAATCGAGCAGCGCGGGGTCCGGATCGGAAAGCGGCATCAGCAAGGACACCGTCGGCCGGATCCCGAAGGTCTCGGCTTCCCTTCGGCGACGACTGATCTCGCCGGCGGACGGCGTGTCGACCGTTCGCACCCACTCCGAGTACGCGCGCGCCGCCGACCGCTTGCGCAGCCACGTCAGAAGCCGAAGCGCCGACGTGTTGACGACGGGAATCGCCAGCACGGCACTTCGGACTCGACGGCTGGCGCTCACCGCCACTCCTGCAGCGTGTGACGGCGCCAGGCGGCGTGCCGGCGGGCGGTGGTCGTCTTGAAGCCTGGCACCTTGACGGGTATTGTGACTTCGCTGGAGGCGTCTCGGGCCATTCGAGGCCCGACGCGACCCAAAAAGCATGCGCGTTGCGAAGCACGTGATCCTGCGGCCGGTCTCTCGTCTGCGGGAATGGCTCAGCCCGGCCCCGCGGCCCGACCCGATCCTGTTCATCCACATCGCCAAGACGGCGGGCACGTCGATGCGCCGGATGCTGCAGGAGGAATTCGGGTCCCGTCGGGTCTATCCCGGTGACCACTACCTCCGCAGCCTTCCGCACGGCATGTATCCGCCATGCATCGACCTGCTGCGCGACCACGCCCGCCTGCCGCGCCACGACGTGCTCGTCGGCCACTTCTCCGCCGCGATGGCGGACCTGCTGCCGCGGCCGTACCGGACCGCCACGTTTCTCCGGGAGCCGGTCCAGCGTTCGCTGTCGATGCTGGGCCAGCACAGCCGAATGTGGGGCGTCCCGGTGGCGGCGCTGCTCGACGACCCCAAGTTCATGAACGGCAACATCGCCGACTTCCAGACCCGGATCCTTGGGGTCGATGGCGCGTGCAACCCGCACGAGGCTGGGTCGATCGACGATGCCACGCTCGCTCGGGCGCTCGGACGTCTCGAGGCGCTCGACTTCGTCGGACTGACGGAACGCTTCGTCGAGTCATGCGCGCTGTTCGACGCGCGGTTCGGGACCTCCGTCTCCTCGCGCATCCGCCGCGATCTCGTGAATCGCCCGGACGGGACCGAGCTCTCCGAGCACATCCCGCGAGTCGCTGCGCTGCTGGACCGGGATCGGGTGCTCTACGAGCGGGCCGTGGCCTGCTTCGGCGCACGCATCGCGTCGGCCCGGCACTGAGCCGCGTGTGGGGCGCAGGCGACCGATGCGCTCATGCAGCGCCGATCACCACCATCTCGCCGACGAGCCCCGGGCCGAAGGCGAGTCCCGCCCACGGGCCACGCACGCGACCGTCCCCGAGCCGTTCGAGGATCGCAAGCAGCGTGGCGCTCGACATGTTGCCGCAGGTGCGCAGGACCTCGCGGCTGGGGGCCGTCGCGTCGTCGGGCAGGCCGAGCGCCGCGGCCACGGCGTCGATGACCCGGGGCCCGCCCGGGTGGATGGCCCAGCCGCCGACGTCCGCGACCGACAGGCCGTGCGCCGCGAGCGACGCCGCCACCCACGGCCCGACGCGTTCGCGCAGGATGTCGGGGACGCGCGCGCCGAGGGTCATCTCGAAGCCGTGGTCGCCGACCGTCCATCGCATCTCTCCGGCGGAGTCGGGGATGAGCTCCGCGTGGGTGCCGAGGATGGCGTGCGTCGCCCGCCCGGCCGACGCGGACACCAACGCGGCACCTGCGCCGTCGGCGAAGAGCGCGTTTGCGACCAGCTGGTCCATGCGCCGGGACCGATGGAAGTGCGCGGAGGACACCTCGGCGCAGCAGACCAGCGCCGTCGCGTCCGGGTTGGCGAGCACCGCGTCGCGAGCCGCACCGAGCGCGTTGACCGCGGCATGGCAGCCCATGAAGCCGACGTTGAGCCGGCGGCACGCCCGCGAGAGCCCGAGTGCCTCGATCAGGTGCGCGTCCAGGCCCGGTGACTCGAAGCCCGTGCAGGAGGCGGTGATCACGTGGGTGATCCGCGACGGGTCGATTGCCGCCCGGGAAAGCGCTTCCGACGCGGCGCGCAGCGCAAGGACCCTTGCGGTGCGTGACCAGAGCGCCATGCGTTCGGCGGTGCCCGGCGGGGGCGCTGCGCCCGGATCGGGATAGAAGGCCGCGCCCGCGCCGGCGGCCGCGCAGCCGCGCTCGTCGATGCCGCTCCGGTCGGCCAGCCGCGCGAGCACCGCGCGATCGACCTCGGCCGGCGTGATGCGGTCGGCGATGGCGGACCAGTCGGCTCGGCGCAGGCGCTCCTCGGGCAGCGCCGTGGCGATCGATCGCAGGAACGCGGACATCAGGCGACGGCTCCGGTGGGTGGCGCGATGCTCGAGGTGCGACGTCCGACTCCGCGGGCCACCGCACCGAGCGCGCGTGGCGCGATGCGGGCGACGGCGATCGCTCCGGACACAAGAAGGGGACTGCGCAGGGTGAGCGCGATGGCGCGACAGCGAAGCCCTTGCGCACGGACGAGCGCACGATGCCGCGCGGGCCATGCGCGCCAGGCGTCCGGCGCCGCGCGCATGGAGGCGGCGAGGCGTCCCGCGGCGGCGCCGGTGGCGATCGCCCAGCCCATCCCCTCGCCGGTGAACGGCTCGACGTAGCCCGCGGCGTCGCCGGCGACCAGGATGCGCGGTGCAGCCAGGCTCGCGCGTCGCCGGGTGAGCGTGGGCGTCCCGCGCCATCTCGCCCCGTCGATCGCATCGGGGCGGATCACTGCATGGCCGAGCCATGCGCGCGCGCAGGCCGCCGGCCCGCCGATCGCTCGAAGCGCCTCCGGGCGGACGGCAGCCGCCACGTCGATGGAACCGTCCTCGAGCCGCACGGCGCCGACGTAGCCCGCACGCGCCACGTGCATGCGGATCTCGCCGAGCGCGCACTCGACGGTGCCCGCCGGGAGCACGGCGCCGAATCCGATGCGGTTGCGTGGATCGATGCGCCACCCGAACTCCGGGACGTCGTCGAGCGACGTTCCGCCGAGGCCGTCTGCGACGATGGTGCACGCCGGCCGCAGGGCATTGGCGGGGTCGGAGCCCAGCGTCACCGTGCCGCCCGGGAGGACGCGTGCGCCGGTGCCCTCGAGGACATGCACCCCCTGCGCCGCCGCGTGCGCCGCCAGCCGCGCGTCGAGTGCCATGCGCGAGAGGGCCACGCCGCCGGCGCGCGGGAGGCGCGCCTCGCCCGCACCTGTGGCGATCCGCACCGCGTCGATCGGCACCGCGCCGTGCAGCGCGCCATGCGCGCCGATCGACTCAAGTCCGGCCACCCCGGCATCCGACAGGCAGCACCCGCAGACCTTCGGACGGGGGAAGTTCGTGCGCTCGACCAACATGACGCGTGCTCCCGCATGGGCCGCCGCGATCGCGGCGCATGCTCCGGCCGGCCCGGCGCCGATCACGACGACGTCGGGATCGGTCATTCGGCCCTCCACTCGAGCACCCACCGCGCGGGCCAGGCGAACCGAACCGATGCTCCGACGAGCCCGGCCTCTACCGCCATCACTCGCGCCTCCTCGGCCGAGAAGGCCCCTCGCACGCTGGCAGGTGCGTCGAAATGGACGACCGCCGAACGCGACAGCACGCGGGATGCCGTCCAGGCGAGTGCGAGCCCGGCGCGCGACCGGTCAAGGTCCGCCACCGCCACGGCGCGCCGTGCGGCCGAACGCATCGACGCAAGCAGGCGCACCGCATCGGCTCGCTCGAGGTGGTGCAGGAACAGCGAGCAGGTCACGACGTCCGCGTGGCCGGGAATGCCCGCCGCCACCACGTCGTGCCGGACCACGTCGGCCCGCGCACCCGCCGCCGCGACGCGGGCGCTGGCCGCGTCGATCGAGCCCGCGTGCGCATCGACCAACGTCCAGCGAATCCGCACGCCCGCTCCTTCCGCCCGCGCCGCCAGGCGCATCGGCCCGTCGGCGGCGCCGCACGCCACGTCCATCACGTGCAGTTCGCCGCCCTTGGCGCGCGCCTCGCGTTCGATGGCCGGCCAGAGCAGTCGGTCGCTCCGCGACCAGGCGTTCAGTCTCGCGAGTCCCGCGAGCGCCTGCGCATGCATCGCGGGGTCGATGCCGGGGTCGTCCATCCGCTCGTCGACACGTGTGCGTTGCATGGGAACGGGCGTCCGCGCCCAGGGCGAGGATAGGCCGCCCCTAGACTTGCTGCCCCGTGATCGCGCCGATGGACGTCCTGTGGCCTGCGCTCGCCGCATCCGGCGTCGCGATCCTCGCGACGCTGGCGGTGGAGCGCCTCGGTGGGCGCTCGGGCGGGATCCTGTCGAGCATCCCCACCACCATCGTGCCTGCGGCGATCGGGCTGTGGGACGGAGGCGCCGACCCGGAGCGCTTCCGGCGCTCGATGGCCTTCGTTCCGGTGGGCATCGTGCTGAACGCGGGGTACCTCCTGCTCTGGCGCGTGGTGCCGGCACGCGTCGGCATGCTGACGCATCGGCATCTCCTGGCGTGGACCGTAGCGATCTCGCTCGGCGCGTGGTTCGCGGCGGCGTTCCTGGTGTCGGTCGTGCACGAGTGGCTCGCGCCCTCGGTCGAGGCGTCGCTGTGGGTCGGAGGGGCGGCCGCCGCGGCGGGACTCGCGCTCGCGGTCGCCGCCAACCGCGTGCCGCATCCCGCTCCGGCGGGGCGGAGGCGCGTCAGTCCGCTGGTGCTTGCCGCGCGCGGCGTGGCGGCCGGGATCGCGATCGGCGTGGCAGTGTCGCTCGCGCGCTCGGGGCTCCCGGTCGCCAGCAGCATGGCTGCGGTGTTCCCGGCGATCTTCACCACCATCATGGTGGCGACGTGGCTTGCGCAGGGCGCACAGGTGCCGACGGGCGCGGTGGGGCCGATGATGCTCGGCACGCCGAGCGTGAGCGCGTACGCGCTGCTTGCCGCGTGGGCGTTCCCGGCGATGCATGTCGCGGCGGCGGCTGCCGCGTGCTGGGTCGTGGCCACGGCGGCCGTGAGCCTGCCGGGGTACGCATGGCTGCGTCGGCGGTCCGCTCCCGGGTGCTGACGGGCGGTCGAGCGGGGATTCGGGACGCAGCGTGTAGGATTTTTCGTCCTGCAGGTTCCATGCGCGTCGCCGACCACAAGATCCGTGTCTCGATGCTCACCCCGTGGGACCAGGTGTGCGGCAATGCCGAATACGCCAAGCGCCTCGTCCGCGGGCTGTCGGACTTCGCCGACGTCACTCCGCACGAGATGCGGAACATCAGCGACGGGTACGACGACGATGGCAGGGTGATCACGCGAAGGGACTTGAACCGGGACTTCGCGCGGCTGGAGCGCGAGGTGAACGCGGCGCGTGCCGACATCGTTCACGTCCAGCACGAGTTCGCCTTCTTCGGCCGGGTCCCCCTGGCGGCCGACCGGAGGTTCCTCTCCCTCGTCCGGAACCTGCGCGGCCCGCTGGTCGTGACGCTCCACACCTTCACGCCAGGCATGCTGCGCGTGCATCGCAGGCGGCTGCTGGGCAAGCTGGCGGAGCGCGTGCTGCACTGGCGGCGCACGCGGCGGATCCGCGCGGCCCTCGGCCGGGCGGACGCGATCATCCTGCACAGCACCTATACGCAGCGCCTGCTCACCCGTGCCTTCCCGGAGCTGAAGCAGAAGATCCACGTGATCCCGATCGCCATCGAGGCGCTCCCCCCGTCCAGTTCCGGGAGGTGGCAGAAGCCCGAAGGCGACCGGTGGATCGTGATCCCCGGATTCGTCAGCCGCTACAAGGGCCATGAACGCGCGCTGGCCGCGCTCGAGCACCTGCCGGCGCGCTGCAAGCTGGTGGTGGCCGGCGGGATCCATCCGAAGGATCCGGCCTCGGCCGAGACGTGGATGGAGATCCTGGGCCGGGCGGACGCCCTGGGTGTCCGGGACCGGCTGCTCTTCTCGGGGTTCCTCGAGGATCCGGGCGAGCAGGCCGAGCTTTTCGGGAAGGCCGATGCCTTCCTGCTCCCCTACAACGAGGTCGGCCAGTCCGGGTCCGCGGCCCTCGCCGACGTGATGGCCTACGGCCGCCCCGTGGTCACGTCGTTCGCCAAGTCGATGTTCGTCTACCGGATGGACAGCGACACGGTGAGTTCATCCGTGTCGGTCGACGTGAAGGACCCCGAGCAGCTTGCGGCGTGCCTCTCCGACTGCCTCGCGGGCGACGGCGGGCGCCACGACCCGCGGCAGCAGGCCGTCGCCGGCGCGAGGTTCGGTCTCGGCGAGTGCACACGCGCCTACGAGCGGGTGTACCGTAGCTTGCTGCCGTCGGCGGGGTCCGCGCGTTGATGACTTCGCCCGCGAGCATGACAGGAGCGCATTGATGTCCTTGGCCGTCTTCATCACGGGTGGCCGTGGGTTCCTCGGCACGTACGTGACCCGCGAGCTCGAGCGGCGTGGTGCCCGCGTCCGGCCGCTCGGCTCGGCGGACGGCGACCTTCGGGACCCACGGACGGCGATGGCGATGCTGCAGGATGCGGACCGCGTCGTGCACCTCGCCGCGGACGTGGGCGGCGTCGGGTACCTGCGCGCGCAGGCCGGGCGCGTCTACCACGACAACATGCGGATCGGCCTGAACGTGGTGCGGGCCGCGTGCGCGGGCCGCGCATCGCGTCTCGTGGTCGCAAGCAGCCCGTGCTGCTACGCCGCCGAGGCGCCGCTTCCGCTCCGGGAGGACGCGCTCGAGAAGGACGCCCCGTCCGGGGACACGGCCGCATACGCATTCTCGAAGCTCGGGACCTCGGCTGCTGCCGACGCCATGTGCGCCGCCGCCGGCAAGGAGGCCGTCTCGTTCATCCCGTCGAACCTCTATGGCCCGGGCGACAAGTTCTGCCCGAGCCGGAGCCACGTGGTCGCGGCCCTGCTGCGCAAGGCGCTCGTCGCCGCGGAACGCGGCGATCCCACCTTCGACGTCTGGGGCGACGGCACCGCGACGCGGGACTTCGTCTACGTCGAGGACGTCGCCGCCGCGGTGGCCGAGATGACCCTGCGGGAGCGTGCCTTCGCGGCGCCCGTCTACAACCTCGGCTCGGGCGTCGAGACCTCGATCGCGACGATCGCCAACGTCATCGCGGACGTCGTGTCGCCCCGGCTCGCGCCGAGCTTCTCGCCGGAGAAGCCCGTCGGGTACGTCCGCCGCGTGCTCTCGATCGCCCGGTCGTCCGAGGAACTCGGCTACCGTCCGGGCACGAGCCTCCGCGACGGCATCGCGCGGACCGTCCGTTGGCTCCGGGAAAGCGGCATGGTGGCGCAGATGGCGGAAGATGCGGCGGTGACCGCGTGATCCGGATGGATTCCGGCGTCGCCGACGATCCCCGGCACCGAAGCGTGCTCGAGTTCCTCCCCATGGAGCGTCGGGGTCTCGAGGTGGCTCCCTACTTCAACCCGTTCACCGATCGGGAGAAGCACGACGTCTTCTACGTGGACTGCATCGACAACGAGGAGATCCGGCGGAAGGCTGCCGCCAACCCTGGGGCGGCGGGGGCGAAGGTTCCGGCGATCGACGCCGTCTGGGTGCCCGGCAAGCGTCTCGCGCAGTGCGTGCGTGGCCGGCGCTTCGGCTGGGCCCTGGCGTCCCACGTCATGGAGCACGTCCCGAACCCGCTGGGATGGCTGTCGGAGATCGTGGAGTGCCTCGAGGACGGGGGCATGCTCGCGCTCATGCTTCCAGACCGTCGGGGGACGATGGACTACTACCGTCGCGAGACGACCTTCGCGGAGGTCGTCGGCTGGTCCATCGAGAAGCCAAGCCGCCCGACGCCCACCCAGGTCATGGACTTCCTGAGCCAGGGCTTCATGGACACGGGCACGCTCGACTTCGCACGGATGCCCGCCTTCGCCGATGCGCCGCGGCACTACTCCGACCGCGACGCATTGAACTTCGCGCGCATGGCGCAGGATCGCGGCACGTACCTCGA
>JBEITQ010000094.1:0-7315 GCA_040374835.1 Phycisphaeraceae bacterium
ATGGACAGCCTGCTCTCGATCGTGCAGATGCCTGCGGGCGTCCCGGTGGCGACCTTCGCGATCGGGCAGGCGGGCGCGACCAACGCGGCCATCTTCGCGGCGTCGATCCTGGCGACCGCCGACGCATCGGTGCGCGCGCGGCTTGAGTCGTTCCGCGCGGCGCAGACAGCGAAGGTGCTCGAGCGGCCGGATCCCTCGGCGGGCGGACGCTGATGCTGATCGGCGTTCTCGGCGGCGGGCAGCTCGGACGGATGCTGGCGCTCGCGGGGATTCCGCTTGGGCACCGCTTCCGGTTCCTCGATCCCGATCCAGGCTGCCCGGCTTCGGCGGTGGGCGAGGTGGTGGCGGGGGCGTTCGACGATGCCGCCGCGGTCGACCGCTTCTGCGACGGGCTCGGTGCGGCGACCTACGAGTTCGAGAACGTGCCGCTGGCCACGGTGGAGCGCGTCGCCGCGCGGGTGCGCACGGCGCCGTCGGCGCGCAGCCTGGCGGTGGCGCAGGACCGGATCTCCGAGAAGGAGTTCTTCCGCGCCTGCGGCATCCGCGTGCAGGCGTTCGAGGCGGTGTCGGCCGAGGCGGACCTCGCGGGCGCGTGCGGGCGCGTCGGCGTGCCGGCGGTGCTGAAGACGCGGCGCATGGGCTACGACGGCAAGGGCCAGTGCGTAGTGCGTTCCCCCGGCGACCTGGCGCGGGCGTGGCGCGAGGTGGGCGGCCAGCCGTCGATCTACGAGGCGTTCGTCGACTTCGAGGCGGAACTGAGCGTGATCGCGGTGCGTGGCGCCGACGGCGACGTGCGCACCTACGCGCCCGGCGTCAACGTGCACCGCGGCGGCATCCTGCGGCGGACGATCGTGCCGGCGCCGGGCATCGCGCCGGCGCTGGTGGCCGAGGCGGAAGGCGCGGTGCGTCGCGCGCTGGACGCGCTTGGGCACGTGGGGGCGCTGGCGATCGAGTTCTTCGTCACGCGCGACGGTCTGGTCGCCAACGAGATGGCCCCGCGCGTCCACAACAGCGGGCACTGGACGATCGACGGCGCCGTGGCGAGCCAGTTCGAGAACCACGTGCGGGCGGTGGCGGGCGAGCCGCTGGCGTGCGCCGACGCGCGCGGCTTCTCGGCGATGGTGAACATCATCGGGGCGATGCCCGATCGTCCGGCGATGCTGGCGGTGCCGGGCGCGCGGCTGCACGACTACGGCAAGTCGCCGCGTCCGGGGCGCAAGCTCGCGCACGTGAACGTCTGCGCGCGCGAGGCACGCGTGCGCGACGCGGAGCTGGCGGTGGTCGAGGCGCTGGTCGAGCGCGCGGGCGGGTGAAGCGCCTGCTTCACCCCTGCGTGGGATGATGCCCCCGATGCCGTGGACCGCGGAGAGGCTTCCGGACGGACCGTCGCTCATGCGTGCGCTCGCGCAGGCGATGCTGCGTGCGACGCCGGCATCCGACGGGATCGTGGATTTCGGCGATGCGCTGGCGGTGGTGCCGGCGAGCCGCGCCGTGCGCTCGCTCGAGGTGCACCTGGCGGCCCTCGCGCGCAGCGAGGGGCATGCGGTGGTGCTGCCCCGGATCGTCACGCCCGGGGCGCTCGGTTCGTGCGTGGTGGTGCCGCGGGGGCGCGTGCTCGATGCGGTCGGCGAGCGCCGCGCGTGGGGCGTGGCGATCGGCCGGTGCGCGGAGGCGCGCGCGCTCTTTCCGGGGCTGGAAGGGGGCGAGGAACCGTCGGCCCGGCAGCTCGACGCGGCATGCGACCGGCTCGCCCGCCTGCACCGAGACTGCGCGGCGGCGGGCATCGGCCTCCGCGAGGCCGCCGAGCACGTCCGGAAGGAACTGCCCGAGGCCGACCTGGCATCGTGGGGCGCCGTGGTCGCGGTCGATGCGGCCCGACAGGCGTTGCTCGAGGAATGCGGCGCGGAGGACCGCGCGTCGATGGTGCGCGACGCGGCGCGCGCGGGCGCGGTGCGCGCGGGCCGCATCCGGCGCGCCTGGGTGGTGATGGCCGATCCCGACCCGGTGCAGCGGTCGCTGCTTGAGTCGCTGGCGGCATGCGGCACGTCGGTGACGGTGGGCGTGCATGCGGCGGGGGATGAGCTGCCCGCGCCGGTCGACGGCCGCGGATTCCCCGACCATGCGGCATGGGGATCCGTGTCGATCGCCGTCGACGACCGCGCGATCTCCGTGGCGGAGTCGCCCGCGGACCAGGCCGCGGCCGTGATCGAGGCGCTCGAAGCGATTCCCGAGCCCCGCCGCAGCGACGAGATCGCGATCGCGGCGCCCGACCGGGCGGTGGCGGCGGAAGTCGCCAGCCGGCTGCCGGCCTGGGGCGTGCGGGTGCGCGTTCCGCCCGAGCGGTCGGCGGCGGAGTCGTCGGGAGGGATGCTGGTCGAGGCGCTCGGCGCGTGGCTCGAGGACCGCGGTTGCGCGGCACTCGGCGCGCTGGTGCGGCATCCCGCGGTCGAGCGGATGCTCGGCGCGCGCGGGATCGCGGACTCGATCGCGCGCGTGTCGGCGGTGGCGTCGTCGTCGGGCGCGGTGCGCGTGGCGAGCGAGCCCGAGCCGGCGTGGAGTTCGGCCGCGCCAGTGATCGAGGCGATCGATGGATGGCTCGCGGCGCTCTCCGGGTCGCATGGCGGTCGCGCGGTGGGCGAGGCATTGCGCCGGGTGCTCGACGAGGTGCTTCCTCCGGCGACCCCGGCCGATCGTGCCGCGGGACGGGCGATCCTCGCGGCGATCGAGTCGCTCGAGTCGCTTCCGGGGCGGCTGGGAGATGGGCTGGATGCCCCTGCGGCGCTTCGGCTGGTGCGCGATGCCCTGATGGCGGCGGAACTGCCGGCCGAGGGCGGCACGGACGGCGTCGAGGTGATGGGCTGGCTCGAGGCCGGCATCGACGACGCGCCGCACCTGGTGCTGACCTCGATGAACGAAGGCATCGTGCCGGAAGGGGCGTCCACCGACCCGTGGCTTCCCGACGGCGCACGCGAGCGGCTCGGCATGTCGTGCGCGCGCCGGCGCCGGGCGCGGGACGCGTGGATCCTGCACGGGTTGCTCGCGCGCAAGCGCAGCATCCGGCTGGTGGCCGGGAGGGTCACGGCGGACGGCGAGCCGATGCGCCCGTCGCGGCTCCTCCTCGGCTGTTCCGGCGCGCCCCTTGCGGCGCGCGTGCTGCGGCTGGCGGACGAGCCGGGCCCGAGCGCCGCGCGCTGGAGCGCGTCGGCGCCGGCCGAGGGGCAGTTCACGCCGTCCATCGTCCCCGAGGGCGCGTCCGCGGTCGGCACGATCAGCGTCACCGGGTTCCGCGACTGGTTCGAGTCTCCGGCCCTGGTGCGCCTCAAGCGCGACCCCCGGCTGCGGCTCGAGGAGGCTTCGGCGGCGGGCGACGAGCTGGACCCGATGGGCTTCGGCTCGCTGGTGCACGCGGCGCTCGAGCGGTGGGGGCTCGAGGAGTGCGAGCGTGCGGCGCCGACTGCCGATGCGTCGGCGGTCGAGCGGGACGTCCTCGCGGCCTTCGACGAGGTGCGGGCCAAGACGTTCTCGCGCACCGTGCGCGGGGCGTACGAGGTGCAGTTCGCGCTCGCCTGCGAGCGGCTGCGCGCCTTCGCGCTGCACCAGGCACGGTGGGCAGCGCAGGGGTGGAAGCTGTCGCGCGTGGAGCTCGGGTTCGGCATCGGCGGTCCCGGCGGCATCGAGGCGCCGCTCATCGGCGACGCGTCGCTCCGCCTCACCGGCCGGATCGACCGCGTCGACCTGCACCCCGAGCACGGGCATGCCGCGCTCGACTACAAGACCTCCGCCGAGGCGCCGGATCCCGACCGGTCGCACCGCAGGCGCGACGGGCGCTGGATCGACCTGCAGCTTCCGCTCTACCGCGTGCTGCTTCGCTCGATCGGGATCGCCGTCGCGCCCGGCCGCCTGGGCTACTTCGCGTTGCCGTCGAACCCCGACGCCGCGGGCCTTCGCATGGCCCATGGATGGGACGAGGCGATCGTCGCGGATGCCGAGGCGGAGGCCCGGCGCATCGCGCGGCTCATCGAGGCCGGGCGGTTCGACGACGACGGGTCATGGCGGCCGGATCCGGAGCGCCATGCGTTCGCGCCGATCTGGGGCGTCGGCATGCGCGGCCTGCGCGGGGGGGTTCGGCCATGACGGATCGGTCGGTCGTCGTCGCGAACGCCGGCAGCGGCAAGACGTACCTCCTGGCGAACCGGCTGGTGCGCTGGATGCTGCGCGCGCGCAGGGACCACGGTTCGGCGTCGCCCGAGCGCATCCTTGCCGTGACCTTCACGCGCAAGGCGGCGGGCGAGATCACCGCGCGCGTCATGCGGCACCTGGCGCTCGGGGCATCCAGCGAGGCGCGGCGCAGGGAGTTCGCGGCCGACGGGCAGGTCGGCGAGTTCACGGCCGGGGAGTATGCGGCCGTGCTTGCCGAGTTCGTCGCGGCGATGCACCGGGTGAACATCTCCACGATCGACGGCTTCTTCGTGCAGCTGGCGTCGGCGTTCGCGTCGGACATCGGCGTGCCGGACGCATGGTCGATCGGCGCCGAGGACGTGCTTGCGGCGCAGCGGCGCGACGCGATCGGGCGCGCGATCGCCGGCGACGTGCATCGTGCCACGGACCTCGCGCGCCGGATCTCGGACGGGCGGCCGAAGCCCGAGGTGCAGTCCGGCATGGACGAGGCGCTCGACGAGGCACTCGGGCTCTGGCAGCGGTGCGCGGCGTCGGACGATCCGTGGAGGCCGTGGCGCGCGCTCGCGGGGCGCGACGTGGCGCTCTTCCCGGGTGCGCGGCGCGCCAAGGAGGCCGACCTTCGCCTTGCGGTCGAGGCGGTGCGGCGCGGGCCGCTGCCCTCGACCAAGGCCGGCACGCCGGTGAAGCGCTGGGTGGATGCGGTGGCGCGCGTCACCGCGCTGGCCGAGGAAGGCGCGTGGATCGACCTGCTCGACGACTCGCTCGTGCAGGCGGTGCGCGGCGGCGGGACCTTCGCCGGCCATGCCGCCCCCGCGCCGGTGCAGGCGGCCCTCGACGTCCTGGCCGGGCAGGCGCTCTCGGTGGCGGAGGCCCTGGTGCGCGCGCGGCTCGAGGCGACCGCGGACCTCGCGAGCGTGGTGGATGCGGAGCTCCGTCGCGCGCAGCGCGAGGACGGCGTGCTCGGGTTCGGGGACATCGCATCGGCGCTCGTGCGCGCGGAAGCGGGCGGTCGGCTGGACGCCATGCGCGAGCGGCTCGACCGCGCGATCGTCGACCTCGCCGTCGACGAGTTCCAGGACACCTCGCCGGGGCAATGGTCGGTGCTCTCGCCGCTCGTCGACGAGATCCTGTCGACGGGCGACCGCCGGCTCCTGGTGGTCGGCGACCCCAAGCAGTCGATCTATGCGTGGCGCGGCGGGACGCCGGCGCTGCTGGGGCCGCTTCGCGCGCGGCCGGAACTGGACCCCGACGTCACGCTGTCGACGAGCTGGCGCTCGAGCCCGGTGGTCCTCGACTTCGTGAACGCGCTGTTCGGCGGGCTGGCGCCCGCCCTGCGCGGTTCGGCGCTCGACGAGCGGATGCCTGCCGCGGAAGAGGCGCTCCGCGCCGCGGGGCTTCCGGTGCCGCCGGGTGCCGCGGACGGCCCGCTGGTCCGCGCCCTCGATGCATGGACCTTCACGCCGCACGAGGCGGCCGCGCCGAATGCGCGGATGCCGGGCGCCGTGCATGCGCATCGCGCATCGTCGGACGACCGCGTGGCGCTCGCCTCGGCGGCGGCGTCGATCGTCGCCGGCCGCGTGCGCGAGCGTCCGGGCGCGTCGATCGCGGTGCTCGTGCGCTCGAACCGCGACGTCGCCGAGTGCGCCGCCGCGATCCGCACCCTCGGGATCGAGGCGAGCGACGAGGGCCGCTCGCCGCTCGAGGACTCCGCGGCCGTCGCGGCGGTGCTCGGCCTGCTCCGGCTCGCCCACCGGCCCGACGACCGAATCTCGCATTACCTCGTGACCCGCGCGCCGGCGGCGGGGCTCCTGGGCCTCGAGCCGATGGAGCGGCACGGCCGCGCGGACCGGGCCGACGCGGCCGCGCGCGGCATCTCGCGCACGGTGCGCGAGGAACTGCTGGAGCACGGCCTTCGCGGATGGATCGCGCGCGTGACGGAGGCGCTCCGCCCGGCGTGCGCGCGCCATGACCTGGAGCGGCTGCGGCAGCTGGCGGTGCTGGTCGACGGGCTCGACCCGTCGCTCGCCGGGCGCCCGGGCGACGTGGTGCGCGCGGCCGAGTCGCACCGCGCCCGCACCGGCGAGCGCGCGCGCGTGCGCGTGATGACGGTGCACGCGAGCAAGGGGCTTGAATTCGACGAGGTGGTGCTCGCGAGCCTCGGCGAGCGGATGGGCGAGACCCGCGCGGGCGCGTCGGCGTTCGCCGCGCTCTCGCCGGACCCCTCGCGGCCGCCCGTGGCCATCGCGCCGATCGTGTCTGCCGAGATGCGCGCGTTCTCGCCGCTCCTCGAAGCCTTCCGCCGCGAGGCGCAGGTGGCGCAGGCCTCCGACGACGTGTCGAGCCTGTACGTGGCGATCACGCGGGCCCGCGAGGCGGTGCACCTGGTCTGCCCGCCGCCGTCCGCGAAGGACGAGCCCCGCCCGACGCCGACGTGGCTCATGCGGATGGCCATCGCGGGGTTCGACGCGGCGTACCTCGCCGCGCCTGCCGAGGCCCCGTTCTGGTCGTTCGTGCGCGACGACGGCGATCTGGGACCGCTGCCGGCGCGCGCGGCGGTCGCGGCCGTCGACCTGCCGGCGCCCAAGGCACCGGAGATCGCGTGGGTCGAACGCCCCGGCTCGGCGCGCGCACCGAGCGCGCACGGCGGCGGCGGCTCCGGGTTCTTCGCGCGCGAGTTCCTCGGCGACGACGACGGCGCGCGCGGGACGCTCGCCCATGCGTGGTTCGAGCGCATCGAGTGGCTTGCGGGAACGGCACCCGATGCCGCGATCGGTTCGGACGCGTGTGCCGCGGCGGCGCTCGAGGTCGGCCGTGCGATCGACGGGGTGCTCGCGGCCGAGGTCGAGTCCGCGGTCGCGAAGGCGTGCTCCGGACCGATGGGGGCGGTGCTCCGCCCCGACCGCTGCGCGGGCTGGTCGTGCGAGCGGCTCGACGTCCGTGCCGAGATGGCCTTTGCCGCCGACCTTCCCTCCGGCCCGATGCGCGGCCGCATGGACCGCGTGGTGCTCGGCATCCGGGGGGGGCGGGTCGTGCGTGCCGAGGTGGTCGACTGGAAGACCGGCGCGCGCGGTCTGTCCGGCGCGGCGCTCGAGGAGCGCATCGCGCCGTACCGCGCGCAGATGGCCGACTACCGCGC
>JBEITQ010000133.1:0-5834 GCA_040374835.1 Phycisphaeraceae bacterium
GCCGGCGAACACCTCGAGCGAGACCGGCGTGGACGGGGCGAGCAACCTCGCCGGCAGTTCCTACGCTGGCTTCGCGTGGTCGGGCCAGTCGTGGGCGTTCCGCAAGGATCCGCAGCAGGCAAACGGCTTCACCAACGGCGTGCGTTCCGGCACGCAGGGCGCGTTCAACAACGCGCAGGGTGCGTTCTTCCTGTCGCGCTCGGAGGAGTGGACGCTGGAGTCGGCGTGGTTCACCGGGGCATGGAACACGGGCCTCGTGATCACCCTCACCGGCACACGGGACGGCGTGGAGCTCGAGCCGGTCTCCTTCACCCTCGGCGCGCCGACCGGGCCGCAGCAGGTTTCCCTCCGCGCACTCGGCCTCACCGACATCACGTCCGTTCGGATCACGTCCTCGGGCGGCGAGCGCCACGAGGGATTCCCCGGCAGCGGTTCGGGCGAGATGTTCGTGATGGACGACCTGGCGTGGAGCAGGATCGAGTCGCCCGCCACGCGGGCCGGCTGGACGGTGACCTACGACGCCTCGGCGCGTGCCTCCCAGCTGGCGGCCATCGCCGACGCGGCGGGAGCGCTCGACGGCGAGGGCGGCCCGGCCGCGGGCGGCATCTACGCCGCGATCCAGGCGCTGGCCGACCAGGAGGCCGCGATTCGCCAGCTCGAGGACTCCGGCGCATGGGAGGCGCGCATCCAGGACGTGCTCGCACGCGGTCGCGATGCGCTCCAGTCGGCCCTCGAGGCCGCGGACGGCGCCGCCGTGAGCGAACGGTCGATCGAGGCCGAGGACCTCGAGTCGAAGCGCATCCTCGCCGTGGCGGCCACGCTGCACGTGCTGGCAGCCGAGCTGGAGACCGCCTTCGGCGGCGAGTTCGGGTTCTCCGCCGGCGCCGACGCCGATTCGTCCGGGACCGAGGATCGGCTCGAGCGCACGCAGGCCGCTGCCGATGCAACGGCCGCCGCGCTCTCTGCCGCGGCCGCGCTGCGCGCCCAGGCCGACCAGCTCGCGCAGGGCAACGCCGAGGTGCTCGGCCCTGACCTTGAGTCGTGGGCCGCGCAGGTCCGCACCGCGCTCACCGCGAACCCCGTGGCGGCCGGGACGCTCTCGGCCATCGTCGGCCGCATCGACACCGCGCTCGACACGTACCGCCTCCGAGCCACCGACGCGACCGAGGTGTTCGCCGAGTACGCCTCCAGCGCCGCGGACGCGGCCGAGACCGCCGCCGCCGCTGCGGGCGATGCCGCATCTCCCATCGCCGGGGTCGAGGCGCCCGTCGCGGTGCTGCGGGACCTGCAGCAGGTCTCCGACGATGCGGAGCGCTCCACCGAACGCATCGCCACCCTCGTCGCGGGCAGCGCCGCCCGTGCCATCGACGGCACCCCCATCGGCCAGAAGTTCGCCGAGGCCGCGACCGGCCTCGACGCGCTGGACGGCCAGGACGGATCCACGCTCGGCACCCGCACGCAGGCCGACGACGTCGTCGCGCAGCTCGACGCGCTCCACGAGGCCCTCGTCGGCGTGCTCGGCGCGCAGGGCATCGACGTCTCCGAACTCGTCCGCGACGTGACCGTCGGCGGCATCGACGGTCGCCTCTCCTCGCTGCGCGACGCCGCCGACGTGGGCGACGAAGCAGGCGAGCCCGGGCTCGTCACCCTTGCGGGCCGCGTGGCGACGCAGGTGCAGGACGGCCGCCCGGGGATCGAGTCCGCGTCCCAGGTCGCCGTGGCGGCCGCCGACGACGCGCGAGACGCCGCCGACCAGTCGGCCGCCGCCGCAGAGCGCCTGTCGGCGATCGCCGCCGCGCTCGAGGCCCAGTACGGTTCCGGCCGGATCGACGGCGGCGAGGTCGCGGCGAACGCCGCGGACGCCCGAGTCGCGGCCGACGACGCCGCGGCACGTCACTCGGCGGCATCCTCGGCGCATGCGGCCATGGTGGCCCAGTTCGACTCCATCCAGGCCGACGTGGACGCCGACCCGCAGGTCGGCACGTGGGCGGAGTGGGTCGCGTCGGTGGGCGCGAGGGCGGATGCGCTCCTCGTCGCGGCACGCTCGGCGCTCTCGGGTCCCGGCGGCGCGAGCGCGGACGCGGCGGCGATTGCGTCCCAGCTCGACCAGTACTCGGAAGTGAACGCGCGCGGCTCCCAGGTCTTCGCGGGCCTGACCTCCGGCGCGGCGGACGCCGTGCAGGCGCGGCTCCAGGCCGTCAACGGCGGTCAGGAATGGGCGTCCGGCGACCTGGCGCGCTACGGCGCCCTGTCATCGAGCTCGTCCTCGATCGCGGCCGCCTCGGACGCCCTCGCCGGCGCGGAAGGTGCCGCGGACCGCGCGGACACCGCGGCCGCCCAGGCCGAGTCCCTGCGAGGCGTCGCGGAGGCGCGCGAATCCGATGCGTATCGCGGGCTGCAGCTGACGCAGGCCGAGCGGACGGCGGGCAACCGGGACGACACGGTCACCGCCTCGGTCCTCTCCCGCGCGGCGGCGGATCTGTCGGCCGTGCGGCGCGACCAGGCGGGGGCCGAGGTCCAGGTCGCCGACGCGTACCAGAACGGCACGCCTGCGGTGGCGGCCCTCCGCACGGCCTGGCGCGACGAGACCACCGGCGCCGCCGCCTACGCCGCCTTCAAGAACGAAGTGACGGGCCACGAGTCGGCGCTCGTGCAGGCGGACATCGACGTCAACGGTGCCCGTTCGCAGGGCGTTCCCTTCGACCGCGACTCGGTGGCCGACGGCAGCCTGCGCGCCCAGGTCGACTTCTACGACTCCGTGGTGCAGACGCTCGCGGGACGGGTCGACGGAGCGCGCGCCGACGACGCCGCGCTCGCCGCGGCCGCCTCGGGCAATTCGGAAGCCGTCCGGGCCCTCGCGATCTCCGCGGCGCGGCACCTCGCGGTGCAGGCGAACGCCGCACAGACGATGGCGACTCAGGCGCGCACGAACGCCGACCGGTTCTTCGGCCGCGCGATGGTGGACTACGTGGCGCGCGCGCAGTCGGCCTACGACCGCGCCATCTCCTCCGCGTCCGCGGCCGGCCAGGCGGCCACCCGTGCCGAGGGACATGCGGACGCGGCGCGCGATCTCGTGCCGGTCGCCGGCCAGCTCGCGAGCGGCCCCTCCGCCGGCAACTGACTTGCCCGCCGCACGGCGTCCCCCGCCGCGCCCCTACACTCGCCCGCCGTGCAGGTCCGCGTCCCGAAGCGTGTCGTCCTCCTCGTCGGCCTCGCGGCGACGGCGGCGGTGGTGGCGGTCGCCTCCTTCGGCGGGCTCGACCGCGCTGAGTGGTGGTCCCAGGACTTCCGGTTCAAGCACGGGCGCGGCGACAAGGAGCCGCTCGACGAGCGGGTTCGCCTGGTGGCGATCGACGACCGGGCCCTCGACACCGTGGGCCGCTGGCCGTGGTCGCGCGAGGTGTTCGCCCGCGCGCTCGACGAGATCCACCTTGCCGGCGCGAAGGCCGTGGCGGTCGACGTCACGTTCGGGGACGTGCAGTCCGAGGCGTCCGACGCGGCGCTCGCGAAGGCCTATGCCCGCACCCCGACGGTGGTGGCGGTCGACATGGACGAGGGCCAGCTCGACCTGCGGTTCTGGGGCGGCGCCGACGGCCGCCGGGCGCTCGACGCGATCGTCGCCGCGGCCGGCGACGACCTGACGCAGCCGGCGGAGGCGATCGCCGACGGCGCGAAGCTCGACCCCGCCCGGCGCGCGCGCTTCATGGAGCGCGCCTCCGCGTTCAAGAAGTACGTCGCGTGGCGACGCATCCTCGACCTGCGGGCCAAGGGAACGCCGCCCGCCGACGAGGCCGCGTTCGTCCTGGCGATGACCGGCGGCGACGCGACGCTGCGGCGGTTCCCGGAGCTCGTGCTGCTGCGCGAGGCCTTCGCGCGCGACCTGGCCTTCGGGGCGCTGGCGCGGTTCATGGCGCCGGCGAAGGGCGAGGGCTCCGCGCTCGACGCGCCGCCGATCGCGCCGGTCGCGCAGGCCGCGGCAGGTGCGGGGTTCGTGAACTCCGAGGCCGATGCGGACGGGCAGTACCGCCGGGTGAAGCCGTTCTGGGCGACGCCGTACGGCTCGCTGGCGCAGTTCGGCCTCGCGGCGGGGCTGCTGCAGTCCGGGATTCCCGTCGACCAGCTCCGCGTCGAGCCGCACGCGCTCGTCTTCCCCAACGGCAACCGCATCCACCTCGAGGACGGCGAGCTCTACGTCGACTGGCCCACCGACATCTTCGAGACCTCGGTGTCCGGCGGCGCGATCGGCTCGGGAGACGGCGGCGGCGTCGTGGCGATCGGCGCGCTCGTCGACCTCGCCGAGCAGCGGCAGGTGCTGGCCGCGCAGGAGGCGCGCTACCTCGAGCTCGCCGCGGACATCGCCCGCGAGCAGACGGACCTCTCGGCTGACGACATCAAGGCCGTTCCCGTGTCCGACGCCGTGCGCGCGCGCATCAAGGAGCAGGGCGAGTTCATCGCCGGCGACCTCGAGGTGCGCGGCACCGACGACGTCGCGGAGCTCCCCGAGGACCAGCGCCGCCTCGTGGGCGCCTACCGCGAGTGGTGGCGCCTCGACCAGGACCTGCCGAAGTCCCGGGCCGCGGTGGCCGACGTGGCGGCCCGGCTGCGGGCGCAGTTCGAGGGCCGGCTCGTCTTCGTGGGCTTCGTGGCCACGGGCGTGATGGCCGACATGATCAACACCGTCTACGGCCCGCGGACGCCCGGCGTCTTCTTCCACGCGGCGGTCGCGGACATGGCGATCACGGCCGTGCACGTGACGCTCTGGCCCTGGTGGACGGGGCTTGCGCTCGGGGCGCTGTTCGGCACCGCCTGCGCGTTCACCGCCTGGCGCACCGGCGTCGGCACCAGCACCGTGGTGATGGCGCTCCTCGTCGCCGGGTGGGGCTGGCTGGGCGGGCATTGGGCCTTCGGCACCTTCGACGTCATGGTGCCGGTGGCGATCCCGGCGCTCGCCGCGCTCGCATCCCAGGCGGCCAGCTCGTCGACGGCGGCCGTCGTGAACGCCCGCGAGAAGGCGAAGATCAAGAAGCAGTTCCAGGCCCGCGTCAGCCCGCAGCTCGTGGAGCGGCTTGCCTCCGACCCGGACGCGCTCTCCATGGGCGGCCAGCTGCGCGAGTCGACGATCCTCTTCGGCGACCTGGCCGGTTTCACGACGATCAGCGAGAAGCTCGGCTCCGAGGCCGTGGTGGCGACGCTCAACCTGTACATGGGCGCGATGACCCGCGAGCTGACCGACCGGCGGGCCTACGTGAACAAGTTCCTCGGCGACGGCCTGCTCGCCTTCTGGAGCGCCTTCGGCGAGGAGCCCGAGCAGGGCCAGCTGGCCGCCGAGGCGTGCCGCGCCTGCCAGAAGGTGGTGCGCGAGATCGGCGAGCGCCCGGAGCGGCAGGGCCTGCCCCCGGTCTCGCTGCGCCTGGGCGTGGCGACCGGCAAGGTGACGATCGGCGACTGCGGCGCGCCGCCCGACCTCAACGACTACACGGTGATCGGCGACAGCGCGAACCTGGCCGCGCGCCTCGAGAGCGCGAACAAGCAGTTCGGCACGGCGATCCTCTTCGACGGCCGCACCCGCGAGCTGATCCGCGACCCCGGCGACCTGCCGATCGTGCCGCTCGGCAAGGTCGTGGTGGTGGGGCAGAGCACGCCGATCGACGTCTTCACCATGCTCGTGGAAACGCCCGCCGAGGGCTGGATCGAGAGCGTCGGCACCGCGGTGGACGCGTTCCGGCGCGGCGACTTCGCGGCCTGCGAGGCGGCGTGGGCCGCGCACGAGTCGCGCTACGGGAAGACGAAGATCGCCAAGGCGTTCCGCGAGGCGCTCGAGGATCCCGAGGACC
>JBEITQ010000055.1:0-9601 GCA_040374835.1 Phycisphaeraceae bacterium
CGCCCGCCACCCGGTCGTACCTCTCCCTGCGCAGGCAGGACAAGTACCCCTCCCGCCACCCAGACTCGAAGAACTGAAGAGCAAGCTCAACATCGACCAGTTCGGCAGGTACAAGGGCGGACTCCCGCAGAAGTACGGCCAACTGCGCGGGAAGTCCCGGCAGGAGGCGGGCGTGATGCACCGGCAGCGCGAGGTGGAGGAGGTGTCGCGCCGTGCCGAGGCGACGCTCGCCGCATCGACCCAGGCGGTGGCGGAGGCGATGCCGCGTCCCCAGGGCGCGGTCTTTCGGCGGGGCGTGCGGCGGCAGATGCACCCCGAGGTCTACCGCGACCAGGACCGCGTCGATGCGGCGATCGACGCGGCGCTCGGCGACCCGTCGCTCTCCCCGGACCAGCGTGGCGCCGCCGCGGCCGCGTGGGGCGAGTCGCAGACGAGGTTCGAGGCGATCGCTGAGCGCCTGATCGCGCAGTCGGCGAGGAACGACCGGGCGATGGCCGACATGTTCGGCGACATGCGCGGTGCGGCGGCCGGCGACGCCGGCAGGAGCGAGATGGAACGTGCCGCCCTCGCCAGCGACGACCTCGCCTACGACCAGGCGGAGCTGCGCGCCCGCACCGTGCGCCGCGTCCGCGCGGCGGTTGGCGACCGCGTGGCGGATGCACATGGCGTGCGGTGAACGCCGTCCGGGCGTCGGGCGGCCCTGGACTGCAGCCATGCGCGCGCCCCTCGTCGACGCGAGAGGCCTGACATTCGGCGGCGATTTGCTTGCGCGGCCTCCCCGGGGGCACGTCCCGTCCGCCTCCGCTCACGCCGAGCCGCATGGCGCGTCCAGCAAGTGGCGGGGTGGCAGGGGCGACTCCGCCATGCCCAGGTCAGTCTCTCGGAGGGCGCATGCTCGGAGCGTTGATCATGGTCCACGCGCTCGCCTTCAGGCAGGAACCGCCGCCGGCCGAGCGGCCGAAGGCGCCGGATCACCCAAGTTTCCAAGCCGGTACGAAGGTGGTCTTCCCGAACGGGCTTGCCGGCGTGGTCGGCGTGGGCCAGCTCGACGCGCCGCTGAGCGACCTGCCGGCGATCGACACGTGGTTCGAGGTCGTCCGGAAGGCCACCCCGCTGCGTCTCGACCCGGCGAGTGGTGGGCTTGCATCGATTCAGGCAGCGGCCGAGGCGTTTCGTTCGGCGCTTGCCATGCGCCGCCAGCGCGACTGGCAGCCCCGGTACGACGCGATCAACGCGCTGATGGCCGGCAATTCGGCGCTCGGCGGCGGAGACGACGAGGGCACCATCGCGCTGGCCAGCCAGTACAGCCGGGACTGCGTCCGCGCGTCGCTCTCGGACTTCGATGCCGAGGCGGTCGCATTCGTCGGGGCGATCGCCAAGGCGAGCGGCGCCGAACTCGATCCGGAGGTTGCCGCACGGGCGTCGCGGCTCCTGTGGCGGACTCGTGCCACCGGGTTCCTGCGCAGCCCCGGCCCTGTTCCCGTGCCCCCGGTCGCCCGGATGTCGCTGCGGGACGAGGCTTCGGACGTGGCGGTGGCCGCATCGAACGCGCAGGCGTTCGACGATGCCCTGTGTGCCTACGAGGCCGAGTGGGATTCCGCGCTCCGCGACATGATCAATGCCCAGGCCCGGGCGTTCACGAGCCCGGATGACACGCCGCGCGTGCTCCGCCTGGTGTCCGCGATGGTCGATCGTATGGAGGCCATCGACGCCCGCGCGGTCGATGCCGTGGCCGCCCTCGTGGACGATCCGTCGCATCGCTGGCTTCGGGACGCCTTGGTGCGCCGGAATCCGCACGCGAAGGAAGTCATCGACGCCTGGCTTGGCGTCAGGCGGTTGCTCGCGGCGACTCCCGATCCGGCCATCCGTGCGCTGATCGAGCCGTCCGAGGACGCGTTTCGTTCGCGAGTCGACGAGATGCGGGTCGCCGCGCGCGAGGGCTGGCGCGCGTTCATCGTGTTCGGGGCCACGCCGTCCCATCCCGACCAGGCCCGGTATCGGCCGCAGATGCGGCGGATCGCGGCACAGGCGCAGCAGCAGGCCATGGCCCTGATCGCCGACATCGACCGCGCTGCCGGCGCGACCGACATCCGTTCTGCCGTGCGCGTCGCGGTCGAGCCCGTCACCGGGCCTCTGCCGGACGTTGCGGTCATGGCCGCACCGATCGCCCCGGAGTGGCCCCCTCGGCTGGGTGACGCGCCGAAGGCCCTCCTCGCGGGTGCGTCGGAGGCGGAGGTCCGGAAGTGACGATGCTCGACGTGCTGACCGCCCTCAAGGGCCCGCCGACGCCGCTCCCCGCCTGCTCACCGCCCCGAAAAGTTCGAGGGTGTCCGGCGGTGCCACCTCGCGCCAGCGGTCGCGGCCCAGGATGCAGAGGAGATCGATCTCCAGCGCCGTGCGGAGGTCGCCGAACTCCGCCTCGAGCCGCGCGTCGAGCCGCTCGGGGGAACCCGCGACCGCGGCCTCGGGGGGCAGGGGCAGCAGCTCCGTCGCGCCGGCGTCGCCGAGCGATGACCGTGCGATCGCCACGCGGGCACGCCGCTCGTTGCAGAGGCGGCTGGCAATCGCGTGGTTGTCGATCGCGCGCTGCACGGCGGTGCGCTCGTCGTCGGTCTGCGCGGCCTTCGCGGCGAGCATGCCCGTCCGACGCGCGGAGCCGTCCTCGCGCCAGGCGCGGAAGATGCCGCGCAGCAGCGCCGACTCGAGCCGCGCGCGCTGCACCCGCCCGTCGGGACCATCCTCGGCGGCCGAGAGCATGGCCGCCATCATGGCGACGGTGGCTCGGTCGGCCGCGATCGCGGCGGTCCGCGCCGCGTCGAGCTGCCTTCGCACGTCCGGGGGGCTTGACAGGCTCAGTCGCTTCGCGCGCCATTCGTCCCTCGCCGCCGCAAGGTCGAAGGCCGCGCGCCGCCGCGCGGGCGTCGCCGCCATGAAGCTCGGTGACTCGCCCGCGATCGCCGCGCGCACACGTGCGTCCGCCTCGGGGGAGAGGGCAGCGGCGTCGACGATGTCCTCCCAGCGCGGATGGGCACGGATTCGGTCGGCCGAGGCCCATGTCGTTTCGACGCCCATCACCTCGCGGTCGGTGAACCGCCTCAGCCGCTCCAGCGCGATGGTGCGTTGCGCCGCATCCATCGTGGACGGCACGCACTGCACGAGGGCCTGGAAGAGCCCCTCGTCGATCGACTCGGCCGCGCGCCATGCCGTGTCGCGGATGGCAAGCGCCTCGCGCAGGTGCTTGGGCCAGTCATCGGTTCGTGCGTCCACCGATTGCGCGAGTCGTGCAGAGGTCTCCTTGAGCCGCGGGATCGCGGCCTCCACCTCGGCGTCCCATCGCGCCTGGTGGGTTGGCCATGCGTCGTCGATGCAGGCCAGGGCCACCGCGGACGTCGCGTCGTCAAGCGCCGACTCGACCCGTGCCTTCATGGCCTGCAGGTCAAGGCGCCTGGGGATGCCCCGGCGGGCGTAGCCGTTCGCGTCGAGGAACTCCGGCGAGAACTGCGCTCGTACGTCGGAGAACCCGTCCACGAGGCCCAGGCGCGTCGGCGGGTCCGGGTCGCTCGGCATCGCCTCGGCCATCTCGCGCTGCCACTCGGTCATGGAGTCGCGCTGGACCAGCCGGTAGGTGTCCTTGCCCGCATGGTTGACGCGAAGCGGCCCGAGCGCACCGCCCGCCGCCACGATCCGCGGCCCGAGGACGCGCGCCAGCTCGGCCTGCATCGACTCCGGCGTGCGGTCGACCGTGTCGCCGGCCCTGCCGGCCGTGCCCCACTCGAGCGATGGGTCGTCGAGCGCCAGGCTGAGTCCGCGCATCGGGCCCGGATCGAGGAACGTCGCGTCCTCGCGTTCGCGCACGCGCCGACGGTCTGCGGCCATGCGGGCGACCACGGCGGGCCGCCAGCGTGCGGCGATCGACTCGACCGCCGGTCGCGCGGGGTCGTCGGCGGGCAGCGCGGCCAGCGCGTCGCGGAGGTGACCCTCCGTCGACAGCACCGCCCAGCCGGCGCCACCGGGCATGCTGAGGACCGCCCATGGGCTCGTGCGCAGCCTCAGCTCGTGGCAGGCGTCGGGCGGAAGGTCCGCGCACAGGCGTTCGATTGCCGCATCCTCGCCCGCGCGCACCGCGTTGCGGGCGTCGAGGAACAGGGTGGCCGCGTCACCGCACAATGCGTGCATGCGGGCGCGGAGGCGTTCGGCCTCCTCGTCGCTGATGGCCGCGCCGATCTTCGGCAGCACGCCGCCGAACACCTGCTCGAAGGCGCCGGCCGCAGCCATCGCGAACGCCTGGTAGTCGCGGATCTCGCGCCTGAGCAGTGGGACGAGCGCCGCATTGCGCGCCGCGAGCGTCGCGCGCAGCCGCGCGCGGACGGCAGCGTCCACGTCGAGCCGTGCGACGGCCTCGCTCAGGCCCGGGATCACACCCGTCGGTTCCTCCATGGGCAGGGACCCAAGCAGCCGGTCCGCCTCGCGTGCGGTCGCTGCGCGTCCCACGCCGTCGCGGATCGCCGCCTGCCGTTCCTGGTCGGGCTCGTCCGCGGCCAGGATCGCCGCGATGGACTCGAACATCGTGCGGTCGGCGGACTCGGCATCGGCGAGCATGCGATCCTGTGCGCGGATCGCCTCGCGCATCCGGGCCAGCGACGGGTCGCGGCGCATGAACCGAAGTTCGTCGTACAGCGAACTGCCCGCCCGCCAGCGCGATCCTCCATCGCCCTCTGCGTATGCGCCGTAGGCGCGCATCATGTCGCGGTGTGCGGAGGCGACGATCGACAGCTCCTGCGGCGTCGGGCGCGGGTCCACGTGCTCGTCCAGCAGGAGGGTCAGCCGTGCCAGCGAGATGGGCGGCGCGACGAGCTCTCCGCCGGCGGAGGCAACCGGTCCAGCGGCGAATGGGAGTGCAGCGGCAAGCACCGCCCAGCCCAGGAGCGCCTGGGCCATGCGGAGGGCGGAGCGTCGGGCAGCGGCGAAGCGCCGCCGGAGGTCGGTGGTCATTCGTTCGTCCGGCACCATGGACGCATGCCTCGCTCCGTCGTGACGACGATACGCCGACATCTCGGTCGCACGGCAGCCTGGCGATGGCCGGGGCGACGCCCGGCCCGCTTCGCGTGGATTTCTCGGAATTCACGTCCTCACGCCGCGTCGGCTCCTGCGTCCTCGCTCCTCGTGGCACACTCCGTGCTCCTGATGGCCGACGTGCCTCCTTCCAGCCCTGTACCGACGGATGGCCCGATCTGCCGGGTGTGCGGCGCGTCGCGCCCCGCGGGGGTCGACCAGTGCCCCAGCTGCGGCGCCAGCGAGTCGCAGTGCCGGCGGCTGCGGCGGCGATCGGACGCGCGCTGGGAAGCGCTCGCCCGTCAGTTGCGCGGGCGGCTGGCGTGGTTCATCCTCGGGTTCGGCCTCACCGTGGTGATCTGGATATTCCTCGCCGTGGGATGGCTGATGGGTCGGCACGACTGGATCACGGAGCATCCCGTCCACCTGCAGCGGCAGTCCGAACTGCAGCTCGAGGTCGAGCGCTACGGCGTCATGTTCGTCGCGCTGCTTCCGTGGCTGGCCGCCGCGGTGGCGCTCGACCGCACCCTTCGTCGCCTGCCCACCTGGAACCTCGCATCCACCCGGTGGGGTGACTGGCTGCCGACATCCACGCTGATCGTTCTCGGGGTGGCGGCACAGCCCAACAGCACCTGGAACCTGAGTCGCCCCAGCGGCGTGATCGGTTCGATCGCGGTGGGGGTGTGCGTCTTCTCCATCTTCCGGATGACGCAGGTGATTCGCCAGATGGACCGGTGGGTCGAGGCGGATCGCCGTGCCGCGGGGGGACTGCCGCCGGGACTGCCCGTGCGGCTCCCGATCCGCCGCCGCCTGCAGCTGGCCGTGGCCGTGGTGGCCGGGCTCTCGGTGGCGGTGCTCGGATCGGGCGTTCCGCTCGCCGTCGCCTTCGGTGCGTTCGTCGCATGGTCCATGGTCTGCATCGCGGCAAGCCGCGCGCTCGGGAGGTGGCTCGGTGCCTGAGTCCCCGTCGCCGCCCGACTTCGCAGACGTGGTGTCCGGCGCGCCGGCCCCGCTCGGGGATGCCGCGCTGGCAGCGCTCGTGCGCTCGGACGCGGTCCGGTGCGGCGAGCTGTACGAGCTGGTGCCGACCATCGCGCGCTATTCGGGGCTCGTCGATCCCTCGGCCGATCCGGAGGCGGCACGCGAGGTGGCGCACCAGGTGGTGCTTGCCGCCCGCACCGACCGTGACCACGTCCTCCAGCGGCTGTCGTCGTCGCATCCTGCGTGGACGCGCATGCTCCGCGAGGCCGCGATCGCCATCGACCTGCTCGGCTCCGACGATGATGCCGGCCCGTTGCCGTCGGCGGTCGGCGAGCGGCTTCCCGACGGCGACCTTCGGTTCCTGGTCGGGGACGTCATCGCCCGCGGTGCGTTCGGGGTGATCGCCGAGGGGATCGACCGGACGATGGCCGACCATGGTGCCTCGCGGTCGGACGTGGTCGTCAAGTTCGTGCGCTGCGGGCCGGGCGAGCAGCCATGGGCCGAGGAGTCGCGGCGCGCCTCCGCGATCACCCACCCCTGCGGCATCGAGGTGCGTGCGAGCGGGGCAGTCGACGGCGGCATGGGGTACGTGGTGTTCGAACGGGTCCGCGGGCGGTCGCTCGTCGCGATGGCCGCGGCCGAGGAACGGCTGCCGCTCGGGCAGGCGATCTCGGCGATGGGGGAACTCTGCGACGCGATCTCGGAGCTGCACGCCTGCGGACTGGCGCACGGCGACCTCTCGCCGTCCAACGTCATCCTCGACTCGATGGGGCGCCTGCGGCTGGTCGACTACGGGCTGGCGAATCCGATCACCCCCGAACGGGCCGCGGTCGACGTGGCCCGGGCCGGCGCGTTGCTGCAGTGGCTGATGCTGGGGCACGTGCCGCGTGCGCCGTGTTCCGCGGCCGAGGCCGTATCGGGTTGGCGGGGCAGCATGGTGCGCATCGGATGGGAATGCCGCGTGCACCCGTGGGGCATCGACGTGCTGGCGGGCAGGCTGCTTCGGGCCGAGTGGTCGCGGGAGCGCGCCGTTTCCTGGGCGCTCGGCGCCGGCGTCGGCGTAGTCTTCCTCGCGTTCAGTGCGATCTCCCGCCTCCTCCCCTGACGACGTTGCCCAGCCGACGCGAATCCAGGCCCGCGCCCACCGACCCGGTGGGCGAACGTCCGGCGCATGAGCAGCTGTCCGACGCGATCCCCGCGATCGCCCGGCGCATCCGCTCGCTGCGGCGGCAGGATTCCGACTGGTCGATGCGCACGAGCGAGCTGATGTCATCCACGGTCCGGCGCGTGCTCGTCGCCACCGAGGGCGGCCACGAACGGATGGGCACGCGCAACTTCTGGGGCCTGGTCGAGACCATCGTCCGCAACCTGCTGATCGACCGCTTCCGGCGCAAGGGCGTCCGCCGCGCGGTGCTGCGTCGCCTGCGCGACGAGTCCGGCCGGAACGAGGACGCGGACCCGGCCCCCGACGCCGTGGTGGAGTCGCGCGACGCGGCGGTCCGACTGGTGCTCGGGCTCACCGACGACGAACGCACGCTCCTGGAGCTGCGCATGCGCGGCCTCGGGTGGAAGCAGGTCGGCGAGGTGCTGGGCATCGCCGAGGAAGCGGCCCGTCAGCGCTGGGCGGCGCTGCGGCGCAAGGCACGCACGGCCGCCCTGCAGGAGGCGCACTGAGCCATGAACGACGACTGCACCGCATCGCCATCCCCGACCATGATGCGCGCCGACGCCCGCGGGAGGGGGTGGCTCGACGCCCTGGCGATCGCCGCCACGGTGGTGCTGATGATGGTCAGCATCTACCTCGTCCACCGGGACCAGACGCGCGACTCCGATCAGAAGATCGCGGTCATCATGATCACCTCAGCCATCCAGGAGGACAATCTGCCGTGGTTCGAGCTCAACCTGGCGGATTACGACCCCCGACTCGGCTTCCTGCTCGGGAGGCGGGAAGGTGACTGCCTGACCATGCTCCACCTTGCGGTGCGCCGCGGCAATCCGAAGATCGTCCGCATGCTCGTGGAGGCGGGCGACATTCCCACCGTGCGCGACTACGCGGGGATGACCGCCTTCGAGATCGCCGTGCACGCCCGCACGCCCGCGGTCATTCCCGCGCTCTACCGGGAGCCCGCCGCCCCCGCCTCGCCGGCGGCCGGCGCACGGACGGCGCCCGATCGCCCGTGGTGCGAGGCCCTCGCGGCCGCACTCCGCCACGGAGACGAGGAAACGGCCGCGCTGATCCGCGCGCACGCGGCACCCGACGATGACCTCTCCGACTGCCGGTGAGCACGGCGAGCGAGTGCATGGGGAATGGCTCGCTCCGCTACCATTTCGCCATGAGCCCATACGCTGCGTCAAGCATCGATGCTCTCTTGGATGCGATCCGCGCCGAGCTTCCTGCACTGGCTCGCCTCGGCGTGGTCCGCGTCGGCGTGTTCGGATCCCGCGCACGCGGCGAGTCGCGTCCGGATTCCGACGTCGACATCCTGGTCCAGCTGGAGCCGAAGCGCGACCTGCTTGATCTCGTAGCCGTCCGGCAACACCTGGAGTCCGTCCTCGGACTTCCAGTCGACGTGACCACGCCGAGCGGGCTCCGCGACGAAGATCGCGACGCGATTCTGCGCGAGCTCAGGTATGCCGCGTAGCGAGCAGCAACGGCTGCAGGACATGCGCGATGCCTGCGAACGCATCGCCGGGTTCGTGCGCGGCATGGACATCGGGCAGTTCCGGCAGGATCAGCGCACGATCCGCGCCGTGCTCTATGACCTGGTGGTGCTTGGCGAGGCCGCGAAAGGCGTCTCGCTCGAGACCCGTGCCCGGATTCCAGCCGTGCCGTGGAAGGCCGTCGCAGGGATGAAGGACATCGCGACGCATCAATACCACGGGATCATGGTGGATCTCGTCTGGGAGACGGCCACGATCCGTGTTCCCGAACTTCAGCGTTTGCTGAGCTGAGGGAAGGGCGACCCGTACACCCGAGCACAGCCGGACATCGCGCTTGCCCGGCGGCGCATCACCGCCCGCAAGGCCTGTGCTGACCCCGTGGCGGGCCCCGAAGCGTGGGGAATCAACCATTGGTTGGATCCGCCGCTCACGCGGTTGGCCCGGCTGCGTCCCTACGCGAAACCTGGCGTGCACGGCGTGCAACGCGGACGTGTTCGTGGACGGGCAGGTCAATGGCGCCGACCTCGGGATGCTCTTGTCCTCCTGGGTCCCGTGCACGAACTGAACGCCGGCACCATCGTCCCCAACCTGCATGAGGATCCCGTCCATGCCGCGATGCCCAGTGTCGATCCTCACCGTCACGGCAGTGCTCGCGGTGGCTGCCGGACTCGCGCTCCCGGGCTGCACCCCGTTCCACACCCGGAATCCCGTGGCCGTCGAGGTGATCGATGGACTCACGGGGCGCACCGTGGCGGGTGCGAGCGTCGACCAGAGCATGCAGACGGGCAAGTTCGGGAGAAGTCTGCACGCCGAAGCGTCCACGACCGGCGAAGGCATGGCGACCATCAACACCTTCGGCGGTCCGGCTCCCTCGTATTGGTCAGTGAATGCGGCGGGACCAACCTAC
>JBEITQ010000015.1:0-17673 GCA_040374835.1 Phycisphaeraceae bacterium
CCCCCCCCCCCCCCCCCCCCCCCCCGGATGCGCCCACGATCACTCGGAACGCTCATGGCCTGCCTCGTCGCGGCATCCGCGCACGGACAATTCGTCCGCGCGTGGGGTTCCGATGCCTACGGACAGACCACGATTCCGACCGACCTCGGCACCGTGTTCGACGTGTCGCACGGCGGATCGCACCTGCTTGCGGTCACGACGGGCGGACAGGTGCGCGCGTGGGGCAGGAACACGTCCGGCCAGTCGGACGTTCCGCTGGCCGTCGGGACCGCCATCGCGGTGTCCGCGGGCGGGCAGCACTCGCTCGCGCTCCGCACCGACGGGACGGTGGCCGCCTGGGGTGCCAACACGTACGGCCAGGCGACCGCGCCCGCCGATCTCGGCGTCTGCATCAGGGTGGCTGCGGGCGACGTGCACTCGCTCGCCGTGGCTTCCGCCGGATCGGTGCGAGCATGGGGGCGCAACAACTTCGGCCAGTGCAGCGTGCCAGCCGGCATGGCCGCGGCGGTCGCCGTCAGCGCAGGCACGGGGTACTCGGTCGCCGCGCTGGCCGATGGCTCGGCTCGCGCCTGGGGGCGAAACGACTACGGCCAGTCCACGCCGCCGGAGGGACTGGCGGGCGTCGTCTCGGTGGCCGCCGGCGGCCAGCACTCGCTCGCACTTCGGTCCGACGGAACGATCGCCGCGTGGGGCCGGAACAACTACGGCCAGCTGGTGGTGCCCACGGATCTGGGGCCATGCCAGGCGGTGTCCGCCGGCCGTACCCACTCGATGGCGCTGAGCGCCGACGGCCGGGTGCGGTGCTGGGGCACGAGCAACTTCTACGGGCAGGTCACCGTTCCGGCCGGCATCGCGGGCGTCACGAGGATCTCCGCGGGCGCCGACGGCAACGCCGTGATCGCCCCGGCGCCGGCGCCCATCTGCTGGGGCGACCTGGATGCATCCCGAAACGTCGATGGAGTGGACCTCGGCCGGCTGCTCGCCGCGTGGGGACGCATGGATGGCCCGCCCGAAGACATCGACCGTGACGACCTGGTGGACGGGCGGGACCTCGGCCTCATGCTGGCCACCTGGGGACCCTGCCTGAACTGAGCGGGGGCGGCGAGCGCAACCATCAGGGGTTCGGGCCCCAGGACGCGAGCAGCGCGCCAAGGTCAAGCCCGTCGACCGCGCAGTCCTGGTTGACGTCCGCAGGGTGAGGGTCGAGCGCGGGACCCCACGCCGCGAGCACGATCCCGAGGTCGACCCCGTCGACCGTGCCGCTGCCGTCAAGGTCGCAGGGCGCGTCGCGCACCGCACGGACCGCAAGCGCGAGCAGCCGCTGGTTCTGGCCGCCGATGCCGCCGCCATCGTCGGAGACGAGGATCAGGCTGCGGCGGCCGCCTGCGAGCGGCGGACCGAGCGCCATTCCCTCGAAGTTGGTGAAGGGGAACCCGCGCTGCCAGAGCAGCGTCTTGGCGGCGGGCACGAACCCGCCGGCCGCGAGCATGGCGATGCTCGACACGTCGGTCGCGCGGGACAGGTCCACCGCGTAGAGCCGCGACCGGAAGTCGGGGATCACCGGGCCGCCGAACTCCCGCTCCAGCACCAGCACCGTGCTGCGGTCCCACGGGACGAGATCGACGACGCCGCTGCGCTCGACGTCGACCAGGTCGGTCATGCCGGAGACCGGGTCGCAGCGGTACGCCCACTGCCCCGCAGGGAACCCCTGCGCGTCGAAGCGCTGCAGCCGCACCCAGGCACCGGCCTGCGTGCCCGACACCGGGCCATCGGAGACGAGTGCCTCCTCGTTGGCGGTCCATGCCTCGCCGCGGAGGCAGCCGAGGGCCTCGAACCCGAAGTTCGGACGCATGTTCGGCGGCAGGAAGATGGGCGCGATCCGCAACGATCCGCATGCGGCGAAGGTGGTCAGGTCGAAGCGCCGGACCGCGGCCGAGGCCTCGTCGGCGACGAGGACCGTGCCGCCGGCACGGTCGATCGCGATGCCCTCGACGTCGGTGCCGAGCCCCGGGACCGGGATGCAGGCGGTGAACGACTGCGCGAGGATGCGGCCGGAAGACGGTTCGATGTCGATCCACGCGTCCCACACGGCCTGCTGGCCACCGTCGCCGACGAGCAGGAAGCGCCCCGAACCTGCCCACGCGATGCCGCTGAGTTCCTCCGCGCCGACGCCACGCGCGGCGAGCGGCACGGGCGCCCGGCCCGGATCCGAGACCTCGAGCCGCGTACCGCCCGCAACGAGCGCGGATGACGACGCGGCGACGGCGGCGACGGCGAACATGCGCCCATCATCCACGAAAAACGACCGATCCGGCCCTTGCGGGCCGGATCGGCGAATGTTCGGAACGAAGCGAGCCGTCAGGCGCCGGTGTCGACGGTGTCGAGCTCGGTGATGATGTCGCCCTGCTTCTCCTGGATCTTGTCACGGAAGTTCTTGCCACCCGCGACCGCGCCGCCGGCGAACAGGACGTTGGTGACGCCGGTCTCGGCAGCTTCCGAGCCGCGCTCATCGCGCACGAAGTTCATCACGAGGTTCTTCAGCATGTTCTTGCCTCTGTCTCTTTGTCTGGATGCGAGTCTCAACCACGAGGAGCCGCGCGGCTCGTCTCGGTCCCAATGTAATTCGATCGGCGGTCAAAAGATCGGCAAAGCCGCAGAACAGTGCCAGATTGCGGGGAATTATCGTCTGATAACCACATCGCCCGAGACGGTCGACGATGCGAACTTTCGGCGTGCAGCAGCCGCGATCTTGAGGTTGGATGCAGCTTCCTCCGGACTGACCACCAGATTCCACAGCCGAAGCGCCTCCTCGTCTTGGCCCTGCAGCGCGCGCGCCAAGGCAACGTTGGACACGAAGTCGGCGTCGCGGGGGTCCGCGGCGTGGGCGGCGTCGAAGTCGCGGGCCGCCCGATCGAGGTTCGCCGAAAGCAGGTGGCAGACGCCGCGGTCGTTGAGGAGGAGCGGCTGACCGGGCATCCGCTCGAGCCCGCGCGACAGCCAGTCGATGGCGTCGTCGACGCGGCCCTCGATGAGCAGCACCTCGGCACCCTCGGTGTAGGTGCCGAGATGGTCCGGATGGTCGACGAGCATCCGGTTGAGCAGGAAGCCGGCCTGCGCCGTCTGCCCCTTGGCCGCGAGCACGCGCACGGTGAGCTGCAGCGTCTCGGCGGTGGCGGGCTGCATGGGCCCGCCCTCGAACCAGTCCTTGTCGGCATCCTGGGCGGACTGGCAGCCGCCGAGCACGGCACCGGCGGACAGCAGCGCGGCGGCGGTGCGAAGCAGGGAACGGCAGATGATCGATGCATGCATGGTCAGTTTCCTCCGATCTCGCTGGCGACGGTCGACTGCCCGCCGGCCGGCGACAGCACCGAGCCCGTGGGGATCTCGAACGGGATCTTGCGCACCTGCTCGCGGATGACGAGCGCCTCGCCGCTCTCGACACCGGCCCCGCCCGCGAGGCCGTCCGACAGCGCGACGCGGTCCTGGCCGATGCCGCGGCGCGCCAGGGCACGGCGCACCGCGTCGAGCCGGGCTGCGTACAGCCTGTCGTCGGCCTGGCCGCGCCGCACCGCGATCGTGCCGCCGTCGACGCGCATGGCGTCGGCGAGGTAGCCGAGGTCGCGCGAACCCAGCGTGTTGAGCGATGCCGAGCCGGGCACGAACTGGTAGTCGAAGATCGTGCGCTGGCGGACGACCCCCGCACGCACCTGGTCGTCTAAGGGCTGCGTCGCGAACTGGCGGTCGGCCGGCTCGAGCAGGCGGTCGTCGATGCGAACGCGGTCGACCTCGGCGGGGGGCTCCGGAGTGCAGGCGGCGGCGAGGACGGCCGCAGGCACGGCGAGCGCGGCGATCGGGCGGATGCAACGAGGCATGAAGTGGCTCCTTTGGATGATCAATCCGACGACACGTCGGTGAGCGCGCCAATGACGATGATGAGCAGGGGAACGAACGTGACGAGGATCGTGGCAGGCAGCAGGAGGCCGACGAGCGGGACGACGACCTTCACCGAGGCGCGGTGGGCGCGCTCCTCGATCGACTCGATCTCCTCGTGGCGCAGCGCGTCGCACTGGACCCGGATCGCGCGGCCGACCTCGGTGCCGAACCGCTCGGCCTGCCCGAGCAGGGACCCCAGTGCACCGAACTCCGAGACGCCCGTGCGCTCGGATGCGTCGTGGAGCGACTTCATCCAGGACGCGCCGAGCCCGACCTGCGCGTCGACGCGGCGCATCTCGGCCGCGAGCGCGCCGCCGCGGCGGCCGACGGCATCGGTCACCGTGGACCACGCGGATGCCAGCCCCATGCCGCCTTCCACCGCGATCTGCAGCAGGTCGAGCATCACGGCGAAGTTGGTGAGGATGTCCAGCCGATACGCGGCGACGCGCGAGGCCAGCCACCCGAACGGGATCTGCCCGAAGAGGTAGATGCCGACCGCGATGGTGCCGAGCACGACGCCCGGAGAGTCCGCCATGTCGAGGTACCACGCGACGGCGTACCCGCAGCCGGCCCCGAGCACCACCGCGCCGGCGACGGCCGCGGCAAACCAGCGCTGGCGGACCGGATCGTCGATTCCGGCGAGGCTGAGCGACCGGCGGACCGAGGCGGGAACGAACGCGGGCGAGCCCGCTCGGGACGCGCTCGGCCCGTCCGCGCCGGCAGCGGGGCGCCGCGACTGGAGGAATCCCAGCACCATCACCGCCAGGAAGGCCGTGACGCCCGCGACGATCTGCCCGACGGTCATCGCAGGCCGCCTTCCTCGAGTCGCTCGAAGGAACTCATCCGGCGGACGGTGACCAGGCCGACGACCACCAGCGCGGCCGCCATCCCCATCAGGAGGTGGCCGACCGGCTGGTTGAGCATCAGGTCGGCGTACTCCTCGAGCTGCAGGCTGATCACCAGGAACGAAAGCACCGGCGCGATGGCGAGGAAGTTGGCGGCGAAGATGCCGTAGGCGAGGATGGTGCGGCTGCGTCGGCGCATGCGCGCGCGATCGATCAGCGAACGGGCGATGCGGTCCGAGGCGGCAGAGAGGTTGCCGCCCGCGGAGGCGTGCACGAGAAGCGCGAGGCCGAACATCCGCAGGGCCATCAGCCGGGAGCCGACCAGGACGCGCTCGACGGCGCCGGCAAAATCCTGGCCCATCGATTCGCGGCGTGCGACCTCGCGGAAGGCGCGTCCCGGCTCGCCGCTGGACTCGGAGGCGAGGATCTGCAGCACCCCGGCGAGCGGGAGCCCGGCGCGCAGCCCGACCGCGGCGGTGCCGATGGCCTCGAGCACGTCGCGCTCCTCGCGTTCGGCGCGCCGGGCACGGATCCGGGAGCGTGCCACGGACACCGCCCCGAAGGACACGGCGAACGAGGCGAACGCCAGGCCTTCCGAGCCGCCGAGCACGGTGACCAACAGCCACGCCGCGAGGCCGGCGAAGTTGAATGCCCTGCCCTCGACCCAGTGCCGCTCGGCGGCAGCCACGGGCGCGGAGGTCCCGTCGCCCTCGGACGCCGCCGTGGCACGCTCCGCGCGGACCGCGGGCATGACGATCGCCCAGTACCAGATGGCCATCGCGATGGACGCCGACAGCACGGGCACCAGCCACTGGTTCTGCAGCAGGCTCATCCCGGAACCTCCCTGCCCAGCAGCCCGGCGTCGAAGGCACGCCCGTCGAGCCGGATTCCCCGGGCATCGAGCCTCGCCATGAAGTCGGGGCGGATCCCGGTGGCCTCGAAGCCGCCGATGACCTGGCCGTCCCGCACGCCGACGAGGCGGAAGCGGTGGATGGCCTGGACGCGGATGCCGTCCTCGGGGGACTCGGTCACCTCGACGATCTCGCTGACGATCCGGCGCCCGTCCGGCAGGCGGGCGAGCTGCACGATGACGTCGAGCGCAGACGCCACGTACTCGCGGAGCACGCGGATCGGGACGTCGAAGCCTCCCATGGCGAGCATCGACTCGAGGCGGTGGAGGGCGTCCCGCGCGCTGTTGGCATGCAGCGTGGTCATCGAGCCGGCATGGCCGCTGTTCATGGCCTGGAGCATGTCCATGGCCTCGGCACCGCGGCACTCGCCGACGACGATTCGGTCGGGCCGCATGCGGAGGGCGTTCCGCACGAGGTCGCGCGACGTCACCTCGCCGACGCCCTCGACGTTCGCGGCGCGGGTCTCCAGCCGGACCACGTGCGGGCTTGCCATGCGGAGCTCGGCCGCATCCTCGATGGTGATGACGCGCTCGCCACGGCCGATGGATGCGGACGCGGCGTTCAGCATGGTCGTCTTGCCGACGCCCGCGCCGCCGGAGAAGACGATGTTGAGCCGGCCGGCGACGGCCGCCCGCAGGAGGTCGGCCGTGAGCGCGGGCAGCGTCCCGATCTCCACGAGGCGGTCGAGCCCGAGCGCCTCGTTCGGAAACCGGCGGATGCTCAGCTGCGGGCCGTCGAGGGCGATCGGCGGGATGATGGCATTGACGCGCGAGCCGTCGGGCAGTCGCGCGTCGACCATCGGGTTGCGCTCGTCGATGCGCCGGCCGGCATTGCGCACGATCCGCTGGATCACGTGCATCAGGTGGGCACGGTCACGGAACCGGATCGCCGCCTGCTCGATGCGCCCCGCGCGCTCGATGAACACGCGGTCGGGCGCCACCACCATGATGTCGGTCACGCGCTCATCGGCGACGAGCGGCTCGAGCGGCCCCAGGCGGAACGCGTCGTCGAGGACGCCCTGCACGACCGATGCACGGTCGGCGGGCCCGAGCGCACGACCGCTGCGGTCGAGCATCGACTCCACCTGCGCGCGGCAGCGCGCGGCGAGCTCGTCCGGGGTGAGGCGCCCGACGGCCTCGAAGTCGAACGTCGCGAGCAGGCGATCGTGCAGCTCGCGACGGACCGCTTCGAGGTCGGGGGCCGGCGATGGTCCTGGGGACGGATCGCTCATCGCGGTGCGCCCGCGCCGTCGGGCGGCGGGCCCTCCGTCGGCTCGGCGGCGGGAAGTTCCGGGGCGGGAGCGCCACCCGGAAGCGGGTCGGACGCGAACGGACGCGCCTCGTCGGGACGGCGCCACGCGCCGGGGCCCTTGATCCCGTCAAGCCCGAGCGACTTGAGCCGGGACAGCGGGTTTCCCACCTTGGAGGCGCCGAAGAGCGAGCCCTCGACGAACAGCTCCCAGTCGTTGGGGGACTCGGTCAGGTCGCCCGGCATCGGCCGGGCACGGCCGTCGTCGACCGGTTCCACGAGCTCGGCGGTCACCATCACCACGAGCTCGGTCTGCTGCTGCTCGAAGCGGACGCTGCGGAAGAGGACCCCGAGCCCGGGGATGTCGCCGAGCACCGGCACCTTGGCCACGCTGCCCTGGTCGGTCGAGCGCAGGAGGCCGGCCATCGCGAACGACTGGCCGCTCCCGAGCTCGACGGTGGTGCTCGAGCGGCGCGTCGTGAGGGACGGGATGGTGAACCCGTTCTGTCGGAGCGCGCCGATCTGGCTCAGTTCGCTCACCTCGGGGGCCACCTCGAGGCGGATGCGCCCGTCGCCGATCACCTCGGGGCGGAAGTTCAGGCGGACGCCATACTCCTTGTACTCGATGGTGATCGTGCTTCCGCCGCCGACGACCGAGCCCTGGACGATCGGGATCGGGAATTCGCCGCCGACCAGGAACGTCGCCTGCTGGCCGCTGATGGCCACCAGGTTCGGCTCGGCCAGGAGCCGGACGTAGCGGTTCTCGGTGAGCGCCTGCAGGTAGACCTCGAGGTTGGCGCTCGCGACGCCGCCGAAGAGCGTGGTGGCGCTGCTGACCGCCAGGTTCGAGCCTCCCTGGTTGCCGCCCCAGACGAAGTCGCCGGAACTGATCGAGGAATTCGGGTTGGGGCCGATCGACACCGGCTGGAACGGCGAGCTGCCCGGCTCCTGGACGCCGCCGAACACGTTGCCGCCGACGACGGCGCCGAAGGCGAGTTGCCTGAGCGCGGTGCGGCTCGCCTCGGCGATGCGCACGCGCAGCTGCACCTGCTGGACGCCGGCCACGCGGGTGGCGTCCACCCACTTGAGGCCGGTGGAGGCCATGAAGCGGCTCACCAGGCCCGCCGTCGCCACGTCGGGAAGCGTGCCGCGCACGGCGATGGTGCCGGAGACGTCCTCGATCTGGAGGTCCACCCCGAAGAGGCGCCGCAGCTGGTCGGCCAGGTCGGCCTCCATGCCCGTGGTGTCGGTCATGTCCACCCACTTCATGCCGGTCGCGTCCATGAAGCGCTTCACGAGCTCATGGGTGCCGGCATTCGCGAGCGTCCCGCGCACGGTGACCGTGCCGCCGATCTCCTCGACGTCGACGTCCGTGCCCGCCACGTCGCGCAGTCGGGCCTCGAGCTCCGTGTCATCGAGCCCCACGCGGAGCTTCCGCCACATGAGGTCGCCGGACTCCAGCTTGAAGAGGACGTCGGTGAGTCCGGGCGCGCGCGCAAGCACCATGACCTCGTTGGCGGACACGGGGGTGGCGTCGGCGACCGCGGGATCGGACACCACCACGAGCTCCACCCGGCTGCCCGTCGAGACGAGCGTCGATCCGCCGGCGAGGAGCGTGATCTCGGCCTCGGCGGGCGCGTCCTGCGTCCGCGCCGCGAGGGGCGCCGCCGCGATCGACGCGAGGGTGAGGATGGGCACGAGGAAGGACATCTGCGGGCTCCGTGTCGTCGTGACGGCTCAGCGCTTGGGTTCGGCGGGCGCGGCCGGGGCCGGCGCCGGGGACTCGGGGGAGGGGGGCGGCTTGATCGGGAAGCCGTGCTTGACGGTGTTCTCGCCGCGGACCACCACCACTTCCCAGACCTGCGGCGTGGGAGGCTCGGCTGGCGCCTCGGGCTCGGGCTTCTCCACCTTCTCGGGTTCCGGGGCGACCGGCGGGGGAGCGGGCGGCGGCGCGGGCGGCACCGGATCGGGTTCGATCGTGATGCCGAGCATGCCCGACGTGGTGACGCCCGGCGCCGGGGTCGGGCTTGGGGCCGCATCGCTGCCGGCACAGAGCGCGATGCCGACGGTCCCGCGGACGCTTGCGAGCTCGAGCTGCGCCGCCTGGTCGGGCGTGACCAGGAGCGTGATGGTCGGGTTGCGCTGCGCCGTGCGGCGCTCGCGGGAATCCGGCGCGGCCGGAGCCTTGCCGCCGATACCGAGGTCGTTGACCGCGAGCACGCGGCTGCGCTCGATCACCGTGCGGGTCATGGCCTCGCGGAAGCCGCTTGCCTTGCTCGGGATGTCGGCCGTGACGAGGACGTCGACGAATGCGCCGGGATAAAGCGCAGGACCGGGACCCGCGTCGCGAAGGGCCACTGTGACGGCACGCTGGCCGGGCGGGACGAGGCTCGCGAGCGAGGCGCCGGCACCGGGAGCGGCGAGGTCCTCCTCGCGGATGAGCTGACCCTTGCGGATGGCGGACGACGCCGTCCGCCCGACCGCGGCCGCGGCGAGCGCGACACCGGTCCGTGCCTTCGGGCTGTCTGCCACGCGCTCGGTCGCCAGGTCCTCGGCGGCGAGCACCTGGCCCACGTTGATGTCGCGCGCCGCCACCACCACGTCCAGCGCCGCGACCCGCGGCCGCGACGCGGACTCGGGCTGGAGCATGCGGGCGAGCGCCGACGCGATGAACGCGACGCTCAGCCCGACGAGGACGAGACGAATGGAACTCCGCATGACGGATCAATCGTCCGCCAGCCCTGGCCGCTTCGCAAGGCTCGGGAGGATTCGGAGAATCCGTGCGCCGGAACAGGTGGAACAGGCGGAACGAGCGTCCGGGTTATGGCCCCGGCTCGCGGACCATCGCGGCCCGGCCCGTGAGCGACTCGGGCAGCGGCATCAGGCCGCTCAGGCCGATCAGGCCGACTTCCGCGTACGCGACGGACACCTCCACGGACACCACGTCGCCAGCCTCCGCCTGGCTTGGGTCGGCAGGGACCATCGCCACGCTGCCGGCGCTGATTCCCGAGCGTCGAAGCGAGTTGCTGACCGCGTCCTCGACGGACGTGGCCGACATGCCCGCCATCGATGCCTGACGCGCACCTGCACGTGCCGCCGCATCGACCTGGATCGAGCGGAGGGCAAGCCACCCGTACTCGAGGCCCGAGAAGATGACGAGCACGATGAGCGGCAGCGCAACGACCGACTCGGCCGACTCAGCACCGCGCGCCGATGCGAGGAACCGGCTCCTCACCAGCGAAAGAACCCACCTCGCGCGGCGCATATCCACCATGCCAAGAGCGTACCGATGAAGATCGACGGCGCATACGGATACCAGTGCAATGGACGCTCACCGCCCTGCTGCTCGGGCACCTCCTTGGCGCCCTCGGGCAGGTCCGAGAGCAACCGACCGGAAACGGCCTTGCGGTAGCCACGCATTGCCGTCAACCCGCCGATAAACAGGACATACGGCACGTCCTTGATGCCCCCGCGGCGGGCGGTCGCATAGATGGCGGACAACAATCCCACGACGGTGACGCACAGGATCAGGGTGAGCGCCGCCTCCCAGCCGATCCAGCCGCCCATTCCCATCATCAGCTTGGCGTCGCCCGCTCCACCGCCCGACGACACGTAATTGAAGAGGAAGACCGACCCGCCGACCGCGACCCCGATGGCGGCCGCCCCCAGGCCGGACCATCCGTCCGTGACGCCCCCGTAGGCCAGGCCCCCGACGATCAACGGGAACGTCAGCCAGTTGGGGATCACCATGCGGCGCAGGTCGGTCACCGAGGCGATGAGTCCGGCAGCGGCCAGCAGTGCCCACACCCACCACGGGATCAGGGCGGGCGAGGACTGGTTGGAGAGGCCTTGAGCGAGCATGGGGATCCTCGAGATCGAGTGTCGCCCGGAATCTCCCCAACGATACCTTGGAGTCTCCCGCCCCGGCACCGCCCCGGCGCGCAGGAGCAACGATGAAGAGGCCATCCCCCCACCATCGCCATGCGCAACGCGGATTCAGCTCCGCGAACACGGTCGTCTGGCTGCCGGTGATCATCATGATGTCGTGGCTGGCGGTGGAGGTCGAGCTGCTCTACCGGTGGGCGTACCGGGCGCAGGCCGCCGCCGATGCGGCCGCACTCGCGGCGGCTGCGCGGTACCGCGACGGGCGCGAGGCGGCAAGCGAGGACGCCCTCTCCGCGGCCGGTGCGTCGAACGGCCCGGCAGGCCCGATCACGATCGACGTCGGCGACGGCACATCCGGCGGGGAGGACCTCGAGTTCGGTCTCTGGGACGAGGACACGCGGACCTTCACCGGGGATCCCGTCGACGGCGGCGAGGCCGTGCGCGTGACGGTGCGCTTTGCGCCCGGGCATCCGAACGGCGCGCCCTCCATGATCCTCGGGGGGCTGTTCACGCCGGGAGGGATCTCGATGACGCGGCGCAGCATCGCGGTCTACGTGCCGCCGCGCCACGAGACGTCGATGCTGGTGACCTCGCCGATCGGGACCACGCTTTCGCTCCAGGGGACGTCGGTGCTGTCCGCACGCGGAGGCGCGTCGCTGGCGACGAATGCGTCCGACGCGGCGAGCGTCGGCTCGGGTGCGCGGCTGTCGGTGGCCGTGCTGCGGACGGCCGGTGCGATCGGCGAGCAGTCCGAGGAGCGGATTGACGGCGCGATCGAGACGGGCGCCGACATCCCCGACGATCCGTTTGCCTCGGTGCCGATGCCTGCCATCGACGGATCGGCGGCCACGCCCATCGAAGTCGACCCGTCCGGCGAGACGAGCGTGGCGCCGGGAGTGCACGCTGGGCTGTTCGCGAGCAGCGGCGTGATCCGGCTGCAGCCCGGCCTCCACCAGTTCACGGGGCCGGTCAGCCTCCAGGGAAACGCCGTGCTGCGGCTGCGCGACGCCACCATGCAGCTCGATGCCGGCGTCGCGCTGGGCCTCGGCGGGAGCGCGACCATCACCGGCACGCCCGCCGCGGACGTGACCGGGTGGGAGGGCGTCTTCCTGCTCTCGCGCGGGGACCTGTCCTCATGGTCGTTCGACGGGAGCTCGGTCATCGAGGTGGACGGCATGCTCTACGCCCCGGGCGCGGACGTCGCCGTCCAGGGCGCGGCAGCGCTCCGCGCGGCGAGCGCGATCGTCCGGACGGTGCTCGGTACGGACGCGGCGACCATGGCGCTCCTCGGCGAGATCGAGGCGCTCGAGACCGATCCCGTGCCGGGCCGCGCGCGGCTCGTCCGCTGACTCCCTGACTCAGGTGCTCGCCGGCGGCTGCGACGCGCACCAGGTGCGCCAGCATCCGCGGATGGCCGCGTGGAAGCGCTGCGCGTAGGCCGTGGAATCGAGGAGCGGCGAGGCGCGCAGCTCGTCGCGCAGCGAAGCACGGATCGATGCCAGGCGCGGCAGGTCGCCGGCGAGCGCCGCCGCGATGCGCACGAAGCCGTCGGCGTCGTCGGCCACCCACTCCGGGTGCCCCGCGGCCGAGAGCAGGCTTGCCGAGACGCGCGAGGCGTGACGGTCGCCGAGCACGGCCACCACGGGCACGCCCATCCAGAGCGCCTCGCACGTCGTGGTCGTGCCGTTGTAGGGCACGGAGTCGAGCGCCACGTGCACCCGGCCGTAGAGCGCCAGGTGCTCGGCGCGGGTCGAGGACTGGGAGATGAGCTCCACGCGGTCCCCGGCGATGCCGCCCTCGGCGAGGCGACGGCGGATCACCTCCTGTACCGCGGGATCGGCGAGCGTCTGCGTCTTCACGAGGAGCCGGGACCCCGGGACTGCATTCAGCACCTTCGCCCACAGCGCGGTGCACTCGGCGCCGATCTTCGCGCTGTTGTTGAAAGAGCCGAACGTCACCGGGCCGGCCGCGGGCATCGATGGCGCGACGTCCAGGTCCGGCGGCCGGTAGCAGAGGAAGCACGGATCGAGCCGCAGCAGGCGCTCGGTGCAGAACGCCTCCGCGCCCGGAGGGTCGGTGATCGAGTCGACGACGCGCCAGTCGACCGCGGGCAGGCCGGTGGTGTTCGGGTAGCCGATCGCCGAGACGATGACCGGCGCGGGCTTGGAGGCGAGCGCGGTGAGGCGGTTGCCGCCGGTGTGGCCGCTGAGCTCCACGAGGACGTCGATGCGCTCGGCGCGGATCGCCTCGTCGAACGCCTGGTCGTTCAGCATCCAGGCGTCGACCGTCCGCTCGAAGAGACCCTTGATGCGCGATGCCACCGGGTCGCCCGCCGGCGACATGCCGGTCGGGAAGAACACCGCCTCCACGCCGGCGGGCCGGTGCGCCAGGAGTGCCTCCGCGAAGAACCCCACCGAATGGTCGCGCAGGTCGCCCGAGACGATGCCCAGCCGGATCGCGCGATCCGGCGACGGATCCGTTGCCGCCGACGGCCGGCGCGCTGCGCAGGCTCGACCGAAGGAACGGTGCGCCTCCAGCACCTCCGAGGCAGGCCGCGGCAGGTAGTTCGTCATCAGCAGGTACGCCGAATGCAGGCGGGGCTCGGCCGGCATGCGGTCGATCGCCGAGCGCGACGCGACGAGCGCCTCGTCGGGGCGACCGGCCTGGAAGAGGGCGAAGGCGAGGTTCGCGCGCGCGGCGGGGGCGTCGGGGGCGAGCCTGATCGCGTGGTGCCCCGCCTCGACGCCGCGCGCGGACTCGTTGACCTGCGGGTAGGCCTGCGCGAGCGAGATCCACGGCAGCGGATAGGTCGGCTGCACGCGCACGGCGTGCTGCCATGCCTCGATGGACTCGGCGCGCCGGCCCGCATAGGCCAGGGTCACGCCGAGGTTGTTGAGCGCCGCCGCGTTCCGGGGGTTCAGCGAGATCGCGCGCCGGAGCCAGCGCTCCGACTCCTCGAGCTGCCCGGCACCCTGCAGCAGCACCCCCATCAGGTTCACCGCCTCCGCATCCTTCGGGCGCAGCTTCAGGTGGACGCGCACCAGATCGATGGCCTTGTCGCGCTGGCCGGCGGCCTGCATGGCCATCGCCCTGTCCCAGAGCGACTGCGGAGGATTCGGGGAGGTCACCGACCCGATCCTACAGCGCAGGCCGCCGCCGCTCGCCGAGCCGCGCCTCGATCGCCGCCGCAACGCGAAGCGCCGTGCCCTCGTCGAAGAGCCTCGACATCACCGTCACCGCGCGCGGCGTCTTCGGATCCGCGAAGCCGCACCGCGCCACGGCACAGGGCTGCCCGCAGGCGTTCGTCAGGAGCAGGATGTCGCCTGCGTACGGCGGGCTGACGACGGCGTCGACCTGGCTGAACCAGGCGTGCATCGCCTGCATCGCGCGGCGCCGCAGGCGCGAGGCCTGCACCAGCTCGACCGCCGGGATGAACCACGAGCGGCGGAACGTGTTCGGCCACGCCTCGTCGGCCTGCCAGGACAGCGCGTCGTCGCCGCCGTCGCGGGTCAGCTGCTCGAAGGCGGCCGCGCACTCGGCCAGGAGCGGGATGAGGAGCGGCGATGCGGCGACCTGCGGCGGCTGCATCTCGACCAGTTGCGCCCCGGCATCGCGCAGCGCGTCGATCGCCGGCCGGAGCGGCCCGCCTGCCGGGCCGTCGAACCACGCCGGCACCCACCCGACGCGCAGGCCGCGCGCATCCTGGCGCATCGACCATCGGAACGGCCGGCCGACGCTCGACGGGTCGCCGGAATCGCTGCCGTTGATCGCGGCCAGCACCACGCCGCAGTCGCTCACGCTGCGCGCGATCGGGCCGATCTTGTCCATCGACCAGACGAGCGACATGCAGCCCGTGCGCGGCACGCGGCCGAAGGTCGGGCGCAGGCCGCTCGCGCCGCAGCGCAGGCACGGGCTGACGATCGACCCGAGGGTCTCGGAGCCGAGCGCGAAGGGCACGATGCCTGCGGCGACGGCGCTTGCGCTGCCGGCACTTGAGCCGCTCGACCCTTGCTCGGGGTTCCACGGGTTGCGGCAGGTGCCCCCGAACCAGATGTCGCCGTAGGCAAGCGCGCCGACGGCGGACTTGGCAACGAGCACGGCACCGGCGCGGTCGAGCGCCGACACGGCCCACGCGTCGCGCCCGGGCACGCGGTCCTTCCACGGTTCCGCGCCCCACGTGGTGGCGATGCCGGCGGTGTCCAGGATGTCCTTTGCCATCCACGGGATGCCGTGGAGCGGTCCGCGCGGACGGCCGGCCGCGAGCTCCTCATCCATCGCCTGCGCACGGCGCATGGCCTGCTCGGGAATCACCGTGATGGCGCAGCGCAGCACCGGGTTCAGGCGATCGAGCCGTGCAAGCGACAGGGCCGTTAGCCGCGCGCTGGTGACGAGCCGCGCGCGCAGCATGGCGGCCAGCGTCGGGATGTCGGCGAAGGCCAGGTCGTCGTCAAGCGGCGGCGTGCCGGCGAGCTTCATCCGCGGCAGCTCGGATGGGTCGCCGTCCGTGGTCGCCGCCTGCGGTGCGGCGCCGGGCAATTCGGCGAAGAACGCCTCGGCGGGCGCCAGGTCGTTCGGCAGCGCACCCGATGCGGCGCGCGACGACAGGAGTTCGCGGAGTTCACCGAGCGTGCGGAGCATCTGCGTGCGCTCCGCGTCGGTGAACGAGACGCCCGCCAGCCGCTCGGCCTCGCGCAGGGTGTCGGCGGTGATGCTCGCGTCGTCACCGGCGGGCATGCGCGACGCCGGGAGGCGCGCGCCCGGGCCCGCGCCGGCGAGGGATGCGAGCGGCATCAAGGCGGCGAGGGAGAGGAATTGCCGCCTGTCCGCCATGGGAGCAGGCTACGGCGAGATTATCTCGGAATCGGGCTGGGTCGGATGATGGGCGAGGGACCCCGATTGCGTTTCAAGCGATGGTCGAGTCCCGGCGGACACGATCTGTGCCGTCGAAAGAGGTCCGAAAACATGAGTGCTGTTCCAGGAAATTCGAGCGCGGGGCCGGCCCCGCGCGCACCCGCGCACAACCCGCCCAGCACCGCGCTTGGGAGCCTTGCGGCGGTGGCGGCGATGGTGGCCGCGGGTGAAGCGGTCGCCTTGCCGCCCCTCCCGTCCGACATCCGCGTGTCCACCACCATCGTCAACACGACGCTGACCAACGGGCTGCAGCTCGACATCGACGGCAACAGCACGAGCGACTTCACCATCAATTTCTCGAACTCGGCCGAGCTCCGGATCAACGGCGGTGCCTCCAACCGCTCGGGCGACAGCGGGAACAGTGTGGGATTCGGATACAACTTCACGCAGGCGTTCGCGTCCGGCACGTCCATCGGCAGCGGCGCGCAGTGGGCCGCCGTCACCACCCTCGCGAGTGCCTTCAACCCGGGCGGTCCGGGCACGAACTTCTACGCCGGCTTCCAGTTCAACATCGGTGCCAACACGCACTACGGCTGGATTCAGTTCAGCATCCCGTCCCGTTCCTCTCCGTTCACCGGCGCCACCGCCGTCGCCGCCGCCTGGCAGAACACCGCCGGATTGGACATCAACGCCGGCGCGGTGCCGGCGCCGGGAGCGATCGCCGCGATCCTGGGCGCTGGACTGCTGCGAACGCGACGCCGGCGGTAAGGCGCCCTCAGGAAGGCGGCGACGTCCCGCCCTGCCCCTGGAGGGCACGCAATCGCCGGGCCGCCTTCGGCTCCAGGTCGAGCACCGCCGTGACGAGGCCGTGCCGTGACGGGTCACGCGCAGCCTCGGCGAAGGCGGACGCCTGTTCCAGGAGTTCCGAAGCGGCGCACGGACGGAACTCGAACGGGAACACCGATGCGTCATTCCGTCCGCATGCTGCGTGAAGCGTGGCAAGGTGCGCCTCCGGCAACGCCGGGGCGCCGCCGAATCCGGACTCCACCCAGCGGCGGTACCCGACGAGGCCGGACGAGAGGTCCTTGAGGAAGGTCGGCAGCGCCGCGTCGAGGAGGTCGATCCGCCCGTTGCTGCGCACCGCGAGCAACGGCACGACGGGGGCGAGCAGCGGAAACACCGTGTTGCGGTGCACGGCGCACCCGTGGTACGCCGACGACACTTCCGCGATGCGTGCGATGTCGGTCACGTTCTCGTACTGCACCTCGCGCACCGGCGCCCACTCGAGCCAGTGCTTGGACGGATCGACGGTGTCGTTGGCGACGTCGACGTACAGGTTCCCGACTTGCATAGCGTTCTGGAAGTAGCGGCCCTTCAGGATCACGAACACGTCGCGCACGACGACGCCCCGCCGGAGGATGGCGCGCCACTCGGGATCGTCGCGCAGGCGCGCCCGGACCGCATCTCGGATGACGTGGCAGAAACCCACGGGGTAGTCGGCGATCGTCACCGCACCCGCGACATCCGATGGGCCGATCCACGTCTCCGTGGCGGCCCGTGCGCGCATCTCCGCATCGACCGCCCGCCGCGCGCGCTCGAGCGCCTCGATCACCCGTGGCATGGACGGGAGCAGCACACCCTCGGTGACCTTGGCCTGCGACCGGTCCCAGCGCATCTCCGTGGCAAACGCCACGTCGATCAGCTGCTGGAGCCGGGTGGGCGTTGCCATGACTCCGAGTCTAGGACCCGGCACGCGCCGGCCCAGGACTCACCTCACCGGCGCGTCGAGGTCCGACGTCCAGATCCACTTCGCGCCCGCGCAGTCGTGCTCGAAGAACGGCTGCTTGGGGTCGATCCGGTCCTGCGGGTGCTCGGGCAGCAGGTCGACCGACACCACGTTGTGCGGGAGGAAGTCGATCGAGTCGACGGCCACCAGCCGTCCGTTGATCCACATCGCGAACCAGTTGTCGGCGTACATCGCGCCGCGCACGGTGTCGGAC
>JBEITQ010000140.1:0-5746 GCA_040374835.1 Phycisphaeraceae bacterium
GAGGCGATCAGTGCGGCGACGGACGCCGAGGCGGTCGTGGTGCGCATGCGGGGAACATACGCGCGGCCCCGGGGTGCGCCTCAGCGGTCGAGGAGCACGACCTGGTCGGGCTCGGCCGTCAGCGCCACCGCCTGCCCGCGGCGCGAAGCCTGCCGCGGGTTGAGCTCGAACACCTTCACCATCGTGCCGCCGCAGTCCACGCGATGCTGCGCCATCTCGCCCAGGTACGTGCTCTCGGCGATGGTGCCGCGCAGGGCGGGGCGGTCCGCCGGCACGTCCGCGGCGGCGGCCAGCCGCAGCGACTCCGGACGGACGCTTGCCACGAGCCGCGTGCCCGCGGGCCGGTCGGGAACCGCGGCCGACACGAGCATGCCGGCGGCCGTGCGCACGGCACGCCCGCCGGGCACCGATCCCTCGGGCTCTGCGTCCAGGAAGTTCGTCTCGCCCAGGAACTCGGCGACGAAGCGGTTCGCGGGCCGCTCGTAGAGCTCGCGCGGGCCGCCGACCTGCTCGATGCGCCCGTCGCGCAGCACCACCATCCGGTCGGCGAGGCTCAGGCTCTCCTTCTGGTCGTGGGTGACGTAGATCGCGGTGACCTTCATCTCGTCGACGATGCGCCGGATCTCGCCGCGCATCTCGAGGCGGAGCTTGGCGTCGAGGTTCGAGAGCGGCTCGTCGAGGAGGAGCACCTCGGGCCGGTAGACGATGGCGCGCGCCAGCGCGACGCGCTGCTGCTGCCCGCCGGAAAGCTGGTTGGGACGCCGGGCGGCGTACGGGCCCATCCGCACCATGTCGAGCGCCTCGCCGACGCGGCGGCGGATCTCGTCCGCGCCGGCCTTGCGGACCTCGAGCCCGAAGGCCACGTTCTGCGCGACCGTCAGGTGCGGCCACAGCGCGTAGCTCTGGAACACCATGCCGCAGTTGCGCTGCTCGGCGGCGACGTGCGTCACGTCGCGCGCGCCGAAGCGGATCGCGCCGCCCGTCGGCTCCAGGAAGCCGGCGATCATCCGCAGGATGGTGGTCTTGCCGCAGCCCGAGGGCCCGAGCAGGAAGGTCAGCCCGCCCGCCGGCGCCTCCAGGCTCACGCCGTCGACGGCGACGGTCGCGTCGTAGGCCTTGCGCAGCCGGTCGAGCGTGACGGCGACCATGGGGCGCGCACGATACCCGTGCCCGTGCGGCGGCGACCTACGATGACGCCGTGGCACGCCGCCGCCCTCAGACGCCCGCTCCCGGGTCCGCCGCCGCCGATCCCGCGCTGCGGCGCGTGCAGAAGCTCTGCGAGCAGCGCGCCTTCCGCGAGCGCGACGTCGGCATCGGGCGCGAGGTGTCCGCCATCGCGCGCCAGGCGCGCCAGGACGCCGAGCGCCGCGGCGAGTTCGCCGATGCATGGGTCGCGGCGATGCCCGCGGACCTCGTGGCGGAGACGTGGCTCGAGTCGGCGACCCCGGTGGCGATGGTGATCGGCGTGGCAAGCGCCCCGCTCGGATTCGCGGTGGATCGCGCGTTGCGCGCCGGGGCGCTCGCCAAGCTCAGGCTGCAGCTGCGCGCGCCCGGCCTGCGGGTCAGGACGCGGATCGGGCCGCCGCCGGCGTGACCGGCGCGGCGGCGGGCGCCATGCCCAGGATGCCGTCGGGAAGCGCGCGCGCACGGCCGTCCCGGTCGAGGCAGGCGAGCGTCGTGGCACCGACGACCAGCACGTCGCCGCCGCGCGAGAGCTCGTAGGAATGCTCCACCTTCACCGCCCCGACGCGCTCGAGGCGCGTGCGCAGGGTGACCAGGTCGTCGTAGCGCGCCGGCTGGCGGTAGGTGACCTCGAGCTTCACCACGGCCAGCAGCAGGCCCGCGGCCTCCATGTCCCGGTAGGTGCGCCCGGTCGAGCGCAGCAGTTCCGTGCGTCCCATCTCGAACCACACCGGGTAGACGGTGTGGTGCACGACCCCCATCGGGTCGCACTCGCAGTAGCGCACGCGGATGTCGATCGATCCCTGCACGCCGGGGAGGGTACCCCGCGTGCCGCGCGGCCCGCGTCCCGTGCGGTCACTTGCCGATGCAGAAGCGCGCGAAGAGGCGGCCGAGGACGTCGTCCGGCGGAATGGCGCCGGCGACCTCGCCGAGCCGGTCGAGCGCGATGCGCAGGTTCGCGGCGACGAGCTCCGGGGCGGTCTCGCGGCCGGCCTCAGTGAGCGCTCGCTCGGCCTCGGCGAGGAGCTCGGCGCGCGCGGAGCCGAGCTGGGCCGTGGCGGAGGACTTCGGGGCGACGCGGGATGCGGCGTCGGCGAGCGCGGTGCGCAGGGCGTCGAGACCGGCGCCGGTGCGGGCGCTGGTGGCGACGGCAGCGGCGGGGCGGCGGACGTCCGGCGCATCGGCGCGCGCGCCGGACGCCGCACGGTCGCACTTCGTGCGCACGTGGACGACGGGCGTGTGCCGCAGGCCGGGCCCGGCGGCGCGTGCCGCGTCGCCGCCGCCTTCGCTGCCGTCGTCGCACCACACGACGATGTCCGCGCGGCGCAGGGCATCCGCCGTGCGCGCCTGCATGCGGACGTCGAGCGTCTCGGTCGCTTCCTCCAGGCCCGGCACGTCGACCAGCACCGCGTGCGTCCCGCCCGGCAGCGCCACCGCCTCCTCGATCGCGTCGCGCGTGGTGCCGCGCTCCGGGGACTCGACGGCGCGCATCCGCCCGAGCAGCGCGTTGAAGAGGGAGCTCTTGCCCGCGTTCGGCGCGCCGGCAAGCACGATGCGCGCGGCGCCGCCGGCACGGCCGGAGCCATGCCGGGACGCGAGCCTCCCTCGGATGCGACCGCGGAGCGCTTCGATCCGGCGCTCGAGCTCCGGCCGCGCGATGGCCACCACGTCCTCCTGATCGGTGAAGTCGATCCCCGCCTCGACCAGCGCGAGCGTCCCCGCAAGCATCTCCGCATCCTCGGCGGCGGCGCGCGCCGGCGCATCGTGCTCGAGCGCGCGCGCCGCCTGGAGCTGCGCGTCGGTCTCGGCGGCGATCGCGTGGGCCACGCGGTCGGCGTCCGCGAGCGTGGCGGCCCCCGACAGCACCGCACGCGCGCTGAACTCGCCGGGGTGCGCGCGACGCGCGTCGCCCCCGGACGCCGCGACCAGCGTGTCGACCAGCCGCTCCAGGAGCAGCGGGTTCCCCGGCGCGTGGATCTCGACGCAATCCTCGCCGGTGGCGCTGGACGGACCCGGCATGGACACGACGATCACGGGGATCGGCGGCGAGGCGAGCCGCACGGCCCACACGCCCCGCGAGGGCGTCGAGGGCAGCGCGTCGCCGTCCGCCAGCACCGCCCGGACGTGGGTCCACGACCGCGGCCCGCTCGTCCGCACGATGCCGCGCGCCGACGCGCCCGGGGGCGAGGCGACGGCGACGATGGTGCGTTCGGCGTCCATCGGGCGCGGCGCCCGCCGCTCAGCGGTCGCGGAACTTCCGGCTCGGGGCGCCGCGGCGCGCCTCGGCGCTGCGCTGGGCTTCCTGGGCGCGCTTCATGGCGTTCTCGTAGGCGCGCTGCATGAAGCCGCCGGGCTTCCTCGCCGGTGCCTTGGAGAAGTCGACGCCTTCCATCGACTTGCGGATGCGCTTGCTCTCGTAGATCCCGACCAGCGTGCTGGTGGCGATGTAGATCGTGAGCCCGCTCGGCGCGGCATACAGCATGATGGGGAAGAGGATGACCATCATCCACTTCATCATGGCCTGCTGCTGAAGCTGCTCGGGCGTCGCGTTCGGCGCAGGCGGCGGGGTCATGTACTTCTGCTGGAAGTAGAAGACGACGCCCATCAGGATCGGGACGATGTTCACCGACGACAGCGTGGTGACCCAGATGTTCACCTCGAAGGGGAGCGGGATGAACCGGTCCTGGGCGCTCAGGTCGCCGAGGAACGGCCAGCCGCCGAACTGCTGGAACACGCCGAAGAAGGCCGGCTGCTGGCGCAGCTCGAACGCGAAGTAGAGGACCGCGTAGAGCGCCAGCCAGATCGGCATCTGCAGGAACGTCGGCAGCATCCCGCCGGCGCAACCGAGGGGGTTGATGCCCTTCTCCCGGTAGAGGCGCATCGTCTCTTCCTGCAGCTTCTTCGGGTCGTCGCGGTAGCGCTTCTGCAGCGCGTCGATCTCGGGCTTCAGCGAGCCCATCTGCTTCGACACGCGCATCATCGAGACCTGCGCCCGGCGGGTCAGGGGGTGCAGCAGCCCGCGCACCACCACCACCAGCACGATGATCGCCAGGCCCCAGTCGAACACCACGTAGTCGTGCAGGAAGGCGAGGAACGACACCAGGATGTCGGCGAGCCACGCGAACGTGCACCAGCTGCAGCAGCCGCTCATCAGGTAGAGGATGAGCCCCTGCATGTTGAGCGACGCGAACGGCTGCGCGGCGCCGAGCACCGAGCGCTCGAGCGGGCCCGCGAAGACCCCGACGTCGAACGTGGCGGCCTGCCCGGGCGCCACCGTGACGGCGTCGCTCGTGACGTCCGTGAAGACCACTCGGTCGGGCTTGCCGTGGAACGTGCCCTCGCCGACCTGCGCCTGGACGACGGCGGCGGCCGGGGCGATCGCCTTCGAGGGCGAGCCCGGCGGCGCGTACGGGGCGTGGATCGCGAGCGCGAAGTAGCGGTTGGTGGCCCCGAACCACGAGAGGTTGTAGCGCTCCTCCTGCTGGCGGGCGTCCGGCCACACGCGCCAGTCGCCGGAATCGATGCGGCCCACGACGGTCGACTGGTCGAGCGTCGCGCCGTGCACGATCACCGTCGACTGCGCCGGGTCGCGCTCCTTCGACATCAGGTAGCCGGAGTGGTAGCGGCGCGCGTCGACGAGGTCGGTCGGGTCGCGGGGCAGGTCCGACGGGCCGAACTGCACCCAGCGCACCGAGTGCGGCGAGGCGGAAAGGTTCTCGACGCGCTGCTCGCAGCGGATCTCCCACGACCCGGGTTCGACGCTCCAGCGACGCGTCGCGCGCATCTGCAGCGCGCCGGTCGAGTCGGCGATCTCGGTGACGAAGGTGCCGGGCGCCGTCTCCACCCATACCTGTCCGACGACCGACACCTCGCGGCCGTCGACCTCGATGGCGCGCGCGGCGAGGATCGGCATGGTGAAGCCCTGGAGCGTGCCCGGGGCGGCGATCTCGTAGCGGCCCTCCAGCGCGTCCTCGGCGGTGCCGGCGGCGCGTGCCTCGGCGGCGCGCGTGCGGTCGGTGCCGGACTTCCACAGGTCGCTGAAGACGACGCGGGAGATGCCCGCGCCGCGCGGCGTCAGCTCGACGAGGAACTTGCCCTTCGCCGGGTCGAGCGAGCCGAGCGGCGTGGCGGTGGTGGACGGCGAGCCGGGGCTCTTGGCGACCCACGGGCTTGACGGCGCGGCCGGCGGCGGGGCGGTGGTCGGCGCCGCGCCCGCGGCGGGCTGCGTTGCGGCAGCAGGAGGCGTGGCGGTCGACGGGTCGGATGCACCCGTGCCGGCGGCAGGAGCCGCGGCAGGGGCGGCGGCCGTCGCCTGTTCCGCGTTCGTCCCTGCGCCCCGCTGCTGGCCCATCACGATGATGGCGACGATGCCGGCGACGATCGAGAAGATCGCGACGGTGATGAGCAGGCGGCGCGGGCTGGGCGCATTGGCCGGTCGGCCGGCCGGGGCTTGGTTGTTCATCTCTGTCGGTCCCTGGGTGCGGTGACGCGTCGCGTCACCTGCCTTCGAGCAGGCGGTCGCCGAGCATCGGGTGGAGCTCGGGGATCGCGTGGATCTGGTCGA